>CAZMMM010000060.1:0-1411 GCA_964567385.1 uncultured Comamonas sp. | reverse complement strand
TGGCCAGCGGTAATGCAGGCCGTCGCTGGGCGCTTGGTGGCCGCTGATGGTTTGCACCTCTTCATTGCTGCGCCAGCGGCTGGCCTCTTGCAACAAGGCATCTAGGTTGACGGTGGCGCTGCTTTCTACCACCTCAGACAGGGCCGTCATGCCCACCCATGCGCCGCTATAGCGCGACAGGGCGTAGCCGTACAGGCCAAAACTTACCAGCTCGCCCACATCAGCGGGGGAGAGCACTGGCATCTGCCAAGACTGGAACACTTGGTCGCTTTGGTGCGGCATGGAGGAGGAGACGCAGCCGTGGTCATCACCCGCCACCACCAGCACCCCGCCGTGTGCCTAGCACCTGGGTTGCGCCCAGCTCTTCGTTGATGGCGGGCACAAACTCAATGCCTGCCTGCTGCATACGCTCGCCCTGCTGCCAAATCACCTGATCGACCATGCCCAGGGGGGAACCACGGTAGCCGCTGATAAAGCCACGGGTGTTCAGACCCGCTTGCTTGTCCAGGCTGTGCTGCATCAGCATCAGGCGCACCAGGGCTTGGGTGCCGGTCAGGAAGACCGTGCCCTTATCTGCCCACAGATTGTCTTTCAGGGCGTAGTCGCGCAGGGCGGGCTGGGGGGGCGTAAGCGTCGTGGCGGTAGCGGGGGCGGCAGTCATAACAAGTCTCCAAATCAATTTTGGAAATGGTATGCGCCTATATGGGGAAATAAATTATTATTTTTGGTAGAAATTTGGTTTTTTGAGAAAATTATTCTTCAAATAAAGGTTTTTTGAGTATGGATGATATTTACAGCAGAAAAATCCTCCAGGCGCTGCAAGAAGATTCGCGCCTGACGGTGCAGCAACTGTCCGAGCGGGTGGGCTTGTCCACCACCCCTTGCTGGAAGCGGGTCAAAGACCTGGAGGCACGCGGCATCATCACCGGCTACACGGTGCGCGTGGACAGGAAAAAAGCCGGCCTACAACTGATGGTGATGGCCGAGGTCAACCTGGAGCGCCACACCGACCACAGCGTGGCCGCTTTTGAGGCCGCCGTGGCCGCCACCCCGCAAATCGTGCGCTGCTACTCCACCACCGGCCAGGCCGACTATGTGCTGACCGTGCTGGCGGCGGACATTGAGCAGTACGAGCAACTGCTGTTAGGCCATTTATTCAAGCTGCCCGGCGTGGCGCATGTGCGCTCCAGCATCGTGCTGCGCGAGGTGAAGGGTGATGGGGTGTTGCCGCTATGAGGTTGTGAGCACCTTCTAAGGCCCAAAGGGTGTAAGAAAAGGGCAGGTTTAAACAATATTCCCAATTGACAAGACGGGGTTGAGCACCTGCATTCTTAGAATGCAGGTGTCCTTTTTGGGTGCCAATTTGCCCGGCCCTTGCTCATCTCCCACCCCCCACCCCCCTCTTAATGTT
>CAZMMM010000059.1:0-8354 GCA_964567385.1 uncultured Comamonas sp. | reverse complement strand
GCATCTTCATGGTCGTGGACTTGCCGCAGCCGTTGGAGCCGAGGAAGCCGAAGATCTCGCCACGCCGGATGCGAAAACTCACGCTGTCCACGGCGACGAAATCACCGAAGCGCATGGTCAGGTCCTTGGCTTCGATGGCGATGTCGTTCGCATCCGCCTCCAGCGGCGGAATCACCACCGGCGCATGGCCGCGCTTCCTTTCTTCCGGCAGCAGTGCGATGAACGCAGTTTCCAGCGAAACGCTACCGGTGCGTTCGAGCAGTTCGGCCGGTGTCCCGGTGGCCAGCACCTGCCCGTCGTCCAGCGCCACCAGCCAGTCGAAGCCCTGGGCTTCATCCATGTAGGCGGTGGCCACGATCACGCTCATGCCGGGACGATCGACGCGGATGCTGGCGATGAGTTCCCAGAACTGCGCGCGCGCCAGCGGATCCACGCCGGTGGTCGGTTCGTCGAGGATCAGCAGGTCGGGGTCGTGGATCAAGGCGCAGCACAGGCCGAGCTTCTGTTTCATGCCGCCCGAGAGCTTGCCGGCCGGTCGCGCCAGGAACTTGTGCAGGCCGGTGGCCTGGGTCAGCTCATCGATGCGGCGCCGTCTTTCTTCCTCGCTGTGGCCAAACAGGCGCGCGAAGAATTGCAGGTTCTCTTCAACCGAAAGCGTGGGATACAGGTTCTTGCCCAGGCCTTGGGGCATATAGGCGATACGCGGACAGACGGCATTGCGGTGGCGACGGCTAGACATGTCGCCACCCAAAACTTCGGCGCGACCTTCTTGCACCGCGCGAGCACCGGACACCAGCGACAGCAAGCTGGACTTGCCAACGCCGTCAGGGCCAATCAGGCCCACCATGCGGCCGGCAGGAACATCCAGGTCGATCCCGGCCAGGGCCTCGACCTTGCCATAGTGCAGCCGCACGCCCTGCAAGCGTACGGAAGGCGAGGCAGCGCTTTGCATGTTTATTTCCCGGCGTTCAAGGTCAGCGATGCAGGCCATTGCGCCTCGGGGTCAAGCTTGATCCAGGCCTCACCGGGCACACCGACCTTGACCTGTTCCAGATGCTCGCGCAGCAGTTCAGGCGCGATCTTGGCCCGTACACGGAACATGAGCTTTTGCCGTTCGCTGGCTGTTTCCACGGTCTTCGGTGTGAACTGCGCCTGACTGGCCACGAAGGAGACCGATGCGGGAATGACCACGCCGGGTGCAGCATCGAGCACGAGGCGCACTTCACTGCCCAAGGCCACGCGACCGGCAATGGTCTCGGGGACGAAGAAGGTCATGAAGACGTCGGAGACGTCGATCAGGTTCAGCACCCGGCCACCGCCGCCCAGCACCTCACCAGGTTGCGCAACGACAAATTGCACCCGTCCGTCGCGCGGCGACTTGAGTTCACTGTCCCGGATGTCCGCTTCGATGCGTTCGATGGTGGCTGCCGCCGCCCGGACAGACGACTGTGCACCCACCACCTGGGCCTTCGCAGCAGCCACCGATGCCTTGGCGGCCGTCACCTGGGCGCGTGTGGCCGCCAGCGCTGCTTCGGCACCACGTACCCGGGCGCGGTCATCATCCAGTTCCTGAACCGACGCGGCCCCTTCGGTTGCCAAGGTCTGGGAGCGCGCCAAGCGCCGTTTCGCGGCATCGAGTTCGGCCTCTCGTTGCGCGACTTGCGCTTGGGCTGCCGCAACGTCGCTTTCGCGCAGTAGCACCTGCGCTTCGGCGGCAGTGACTGTGTGCTCGGCCTGATCCCGTCCTGCCTGTGCCTCCGCCCGCTGAGCTTCCAGCGACTCCAACTGCATGCGAGCAACCGGCTGACCCGCCTGAACGAACTCGCCTTCCCGAACCAAGACATCAACAACGCGGCCCGGCATGCGGGTGGCGACGTCTACCTCGGTGGCTTCGAGTCGCCCATTGCCACGGACGAAAGACTCACTGAGATCCTCTTGCTTGTAGTTGGACCAGCCCCACCAGGCGGCAGCGGCAATGACCACGATGGCCGCAGGCAGGAGTGCTTTTTTGAGGGTAGGAGCGATGTTCATGGGCAAGCCTTAACGGGGAGGTGCGGGGATGGAGACTGGCGCCGCAGCGCCCTGCGGATCGAGAGATACGCCGCCACCGAGTGCCGCGTACAGCGATACCTGGTTCGACAGCAAGGCGCTTCGAGCCTGGATCAATTGCTGCTCGGCCGTGAGCAATTCGCGCTGGGCATCGAGCACTTCGAGATAGGTGGCCGAGCCGTTGTCATAGCGCAGCTGGGCCAGGCGCGCGCGCTCGCGTGCCGTGTCCAGTGCCGTACGCTGCAGGTCACGCTGCTCGGTCAGCCATCGGCGGCCCGACAAGGTGTCAGATACCTCCCGGAAAGCGGTCTGGATACTCTTTTCGTATTCCGTGACCGCGATGTTGCGGCGGACTTCGGACAGCTCCAGATTGGCCCGTCGGCGCCCGCCGTCAAAGATGGGCAGCGAGATGACCGGCGCGAACGACCAGGCGCGGCTGCCCGAGGAAAACAGGCCATCGAGTTCGGCACTGGCTATTCCGAAGCCGGCGGTCAGCGCGATACGCGGAAAAAAGGCTGCACGCGCCGCACCGATGTCGGCATTTGCGGCGATCAGGCGGTGTTCGGCGGCGACGATATCAGGACGATTCACCAACAAATCAGATGGGAGGCCCGGGGCCAGTTCGGCCAGCACCATGGTTTCGTCGAAGGGGGCTGCGTCGGGCAGTGGGCCAGGATGAGCGCCAATGAGTTGGCCCAACGCATGGATCTGTGCGGCGCGGGTCTGCTCCAGTTGGGCAAGCAGGGTTTGCGCCTGACTCAGCAGCATCTGCACTTGCATGAGATCAAGCTTCGAGATCGAACCCACTTCGAAGCGTCTGCTGAAGATGCGAGCCGATTCCTGCCGAGTCTCCACCGTGCGCCGCGCCAGTGCCACGCGCTCATTTACGTCTCGCAGATTCAGGTAGGTGTCGGCGACCTGAGCGATCAATGCCGTGCGTGCGGCTTGACTGCCTGCCTGTGTCGCCAGCCATTGTTGCAAGGCCGAATCGTTGAGGCTGCGTACGCGTCCCCACAGGTCCAGCTCCCAACTGCTCACACCGACCTCGGCGCGGTACTCCCCGCCGGTGACCGGGCGGCCGCTCTGGTTCAGGTCTCCCGGCGTTCTGGCCCTAGCGCCCTGAGCACCTGCATTGACTTGCGGAAACAGGTCAGAGCGCTGAATCTGATGGGCCGCTCGTACTTCTTCGACACGCAGCAGCGCGATGCGCAGGTCCCGGTTGTTGCCCAACGCCGTCTGAATCAACTGTCTCAGTACCGGGTCGGTGAAGTAGTCATTCCAGGCAAGGGCTGAAGCTTTCTGCCCTTGCGTGTTTGGCGCGGTATCGAGCCACGCGCTCGGAACAGGTGCGGGTGGTGCTTCGTACTGTGGGCTCAGGGATACGCATCCTGAACAAAGTGCTCCGATGGCTGCGGCCGCCACGAGAGGTCTCCATGCTGAGGAGTGAGTGCGTGGCTTCGCAGCCAGGTTTGTTGGGGTACAAGCATCTGGAACTCGCGAAGCACTGGCACTACCCCATGCGGCAGGATGACGAACAGAAGGAAGACTCATGGAGGCAAGGCCCTCGGGAAGTGGACTGATCCACCGAGTCATGCTGGATAAGGCATGACGGGTGTAAAGCAGAAAAAAACTGACTAACGACCGAAACGTCGCTATTATGCACGCTAACGACCCAAGGGTTGATAAAATATCAGCATTGGTATCCTTCCACGCTCTCCATGGAGGCAATGCGACACGCCTATGACCCGTTCTCAACCCCGCCGAACCACCAAGCGCATTCGCCTGGCACCAGAGGTTCGCTCAGAAAAAATCCTTGACTCGGCACTGATCGAGTTTTCGCGGCATGGCTTCGCGTCGACGCGGATCGAAGACATCGCGCGGGGGGCTGGCTTGGCCAAAAGCGGCTTCTATGCGCACTTTGAGAGCAAGGAGGAAGTGTTTGAGGCCTTACTGACGCGGTATCTCGTGACGGATGAGGTCATCTCATTCGAGGAGGGCGACGCGGTGGCTGACTTCGTCGACAAGTTCATCGACTTCTGTTACTCGCGTTTGGTTGATCTGCGTTGTCAGGCCGTTCTGCGGCTGGTGCTCGTCGAAACACACCGCATTCCGGCACTGGTCAACCGCTGGCGCCGGGAGGTGGGCGATCCTGCAATGGAAGCTCAGCTCAAGGTACTTCGAGCAGCAGTGGCCCGCAAAGAATTAGCTCCTGATGCCATCTTGAATCACTTCCAGTTTGCTTATGCGCCAGTGATTCACTGGGTGTTGGCGAATGGCTTCTTCGATCAGGAGGAGGCATCAGCGAAACAGGAGCTTGAGGTGCATCGGCAGTTGCATCGTCAGATGATGTTCGCGTTTCTGCGCAAACCCGATCCTGAACAGCAGGACTCTTGCTTGAAAAGTGGACTATCGTTTTGATGGCGGGATTGCTGACCGCGTGCGGGACACTGCCTACTTTGGAGGGGCGTGGTGCTTCGATTGCGTTGATGGGCAGCGAGGCTGAGGACACCCGTTTAGGGAAGGGGCTAAAGCCACTCGTTGAACAGCACCGCGGTTTGTCCAGTGTTGTTCCGCTGTCTGATGCGCTAGATGCTTTTGCGTCACAAATGCTGTTGATCGCTGCTGCGCAGCGCACGATCGATGTTCAGTATTACATCTGGCGCGATGACATTCAGCGGCGTTTCAAATCGTTAGGATTTTTGGGCGAATTCAGTCGCCTGAACTGCCGCATGCATAACAAGTCGCTCACGGTGGATGGGGGTGTTCATACGGGGTTCTCAATAGGTGCCAACGGTAGATGCCCATAGATTAAGGGCTGCAAGGCGGCACAGAGGCTGGCAAAGCGGGCTTGTTGTTATTTTTCTGCCGCTTGCTTTATGGGGGGCTAAGGCTTGTTGGCTGCTGGCCGGGGTAGCCACCCCCAGCCTGCCAGTTAGCGGTGTTTGCTGGTGCTGCGCTTGTTGGGCTTTGTAGCCGCCCCGGCTTGCTGGCCAGCAGGCGCAGTGACACGCGGCGGCAGCCCGGTGTGCTGGCTGAGGATGCGGCCTTTTTGGGGCTGCTTGCCCTGGCTAAAGCGCACATCGCCTTGCGGCTCTTGCTGGGCGGGGGTGCTGGGGCGGCGGCGCAGGGCAACGGCCTTGCCGTCTTTGTTGATGGTGTAGCCCACGCCTGCACCCTTGCCTGTGCCCGCTGCGCCAGAGGAGCTGTTTTTCTTACGCGCACTTTGGTAGCCGCCATCGGTGAGCGGCTGGAAGGTGGGGATAAGGTGGTGCTTACCATTGCCAATCAAATCGGCACGACCCATGGTTTTCAGGGCTTCGCGCAGCAGCGGCCAGTTGTTGGGGTCGTGGTAGCGCAAAAAGGCTTTGTGCAGACGGCGGCGGCGCTCGCCGCGCACGGTATCGACTTTTTCTTCAGCCTCGTCGCGCATGTGGCGGCGTACTTTGGTGAGGGTGTTGCGCCCGCTGTGGTACATGGCAGTGGCAGTCGCCATGGGGCTGGGGTAGAAGGCTTGCACTTGGTCGGCGCGAAAGCCGTTTTTCTTCAGCCAGATGGCCAAGTTCATCATGTCTTCATCGGTAGTGCCGGGGTGGGCGGCGATGAAGTAGGGGATGAGGTATTGCTTTTTACCCGCCTCGGCGCTGGCCTGCTCAAACATGGTTTTGAAGCGGTCGTAGTTGCCAATGCCGGGCTTCATCATTTTGGACAGGGGGCCGGACTCGGTGTGCTCGGGCGCTATCTTCAAATAACCGCCTACGTGGTGTTGCACCAGTTCACGCACGTATTCGGGCGATTGAATGGCCAGGTCGTAGCGCAGGCCAGAACCAATCAGCACTTTTTTGATGCCGGGCAGGTTACGCGCACGGCGGTAGATGCTGATGAGCGGGCCGTGGTCAGTCGTCAGGTTCTGGCAAATGCCGGGGAAGACGCAACTGGGCTTGCGGCAGGCGGCTTCAATCTGGGGGGTGCGGCAGCCCAGGCGGTACATATTGGCGGTGGGGCCGCCCAGGTCAGAGATGATGCCGGTAAAGCCTTGCACCTTGTCGCGGATGTCTTCCACCTCGGCAATGATGGATTCTTCTGAACGGCTTTGGATGATGCGCCCTTCATGCTCGGTAATGGAGCAAAAGGTGCAGCCGCCAAAGCAGCCGCGCATGATGTTGATGGAGGCGCGAATCATCTCCCAGGCGGGGATTTTGGTGCTGCCTTCGTAGCTGCCGTTTTCGTCCAGGTAGGCGGGGTGGGGGTTGCGGGCATAGGGCAGACCAAATACCCAGTCCATTTCGGCGGTGTTCAGGGGGATGGGCGGCGGGTTGAGCCAGACATCGCGGGCGGTAGTACCTTCACCGTGGGCTTGTACCAGGGCGCGGGCGTTGCCGGGGTTGGTTTCCAGGTGCAGCACACGGTTGGCGTGGGCGTAGAGCACGGGGTCGGCGCGTACCTGCTCAAAGCTGGGCAGGCGGATAACGGTTTTTTCACGCGGGGGCTGACCTTTTTTAGGCAGCGCCGAGCGGGGCATAAATTGCAGGGGGTGTTCGTTGGCGGCGGTGTTTGCGGCAGTGTTCGCAGCGGTATTTGGTGCGGCGGCTGGCAGGGGCTGACCGGCTTGTTCGGCCTCTTCCTTGGCGCAGCTTTGGCCTTGTGCTTGGGCTTGTTCGCCCGTGGTCATATAGGGGTTGAGGTGCTCTTCCACGGGGCCGGGTTGGTCCACTTCAGTGGAGTTGAGTTCAAACCAGCCGGGTTCAGAGCTGCGGCGCACAAAGGCTGTGCCGCGCACATCGGTAATACTTTCTACCGGCTCTTTGCGTGCCAGGCGATGGGCTACTTCAATCAGGGCGCGTTCGGCGTTGCCGTACAGCAGCAAGTCGCATTTGCTATCGACCACGATGGAGCGGCGCACTTTGTCGCTCCAGTAGTCGTAATGGGCAATGCGACGCAAGCTGCCTTCGATGCCGCCCAGAATAATGGGCACGTCCTTATAGGCTTCACGGCAGCGCTGGCTATAGACGATGGCGGCGCGGTCGGGGCGCTTGCCGCCGACGTTGCCGGGGGTGTAGGCATCGTCAGAGCGAATTTTGCGGTCCGCCGTGTAGCGGTTGATCATGGAGTCCATGTTGCCTGCCGTCACGCCCCAAAACAGGTTGGGCTTGCCCAGCGCCTTGAAGGGTTCGGCGCTGTGCCATTCAGGCTGGGCAATGATGCCCACGCGAAAGCCCTGGGCCTCTAGCGTGCGCCCAATCACCGCCATGCCAAAGCTGGGGTGATCGACGTAGGCATCGCCCGTCACCAAAATGATGTCGCAGCTGTCCCAGCCCAGCTGCTGCATTTCTTCGCGGCTCATGGGCAAAAAGGGTGCGCTGCCAAAGCGCTTGGCCCAGTAGGGGCGGTAGCTGGTCAGGGGTTTGGCGGTGCGGGGGAAAAAGGAAACGTCGGCGTAGGCGTTTGTCATGGCGGCTCAGGCTCAGGTAGCGGCAGGGGCTGCATGGCGAATAGCTGCGCAGCCAAGGCGCGCGAGTGTAGAGGGCCTGGGCTGAGGGCGTACGCACTGGGGTTTCTCCTTGATGCAGCTCAGCCGCGGCGGGCTTGGGGAACCGTTAGACTCGCCTTCTTCGTTTTGCGGGGCCGGAACACCAAGAGTTTCCAGGTCATACGCTTTTTTACTCAGGTTCTACCAGGAGACCCTCATGCGTACCTCTTTTCGTCTGAAGACCGTGGCCGCCGCACTCAGCGTGGCAGGTGCCTTGCTCATGACCACGGGCGCCCATGCCCAGATCAAAATCGCCCTGGTCGGCCCGGCCACCGGCCCCGTCACCCAGTATGGCGACATGGTGAAAGAAGGTGCCACCACAGCCGTGGAAATGGTGAACGCAGCAGGCGGCATCAACGGCAAAAAAGTCGAGCTGGTCGTGGTGGACGATGCCTGCGAACCCAAGCAAGGCCCGGTAGCCGCCAACCGCGTGGTGAACGACAAAATTCGCTACGTGGTCGGCCCGGTGTGCTCGGGTGCCTCGATTGCTGCTGCGCCGATTTACAACAACGAAGGTGTGGTGGTGGTAACCCCCTCGGCCACCTCCCCGGACCTGACGGAAGGCAAGAACTTCCACTACATCTTCCGTACCATTGGTCGAGATGACCAGCAAGGTCCGGCTGCTGCAAAATACATCATCAATAACGTCAAGCCCAGTAAAGTAGCCGTCCTTCACGACAAACAATCCTATGGTCAAGGGATTGCTGCCAACGTGCGTGATGTCCTGAAAGATGCGGGCGTGGATGTGGTGCTGTTTGAGGGCATTAACGCCGGTGAC
>CAZMMM010000058.1:0-8401 GCA_964567385.1 uncultured Comamonas sp. | reverse complement strand
TACATCTTTACCTGGGGCTGCTGGGCAAGCTCGCTCAGCACAAACCAATCAATCGCCGCCCAATGCCCAGCGTTGCAGAAGGTAATCGTGGCTTGCTCGGCGGGCAGCGCCAGCTCTGTGGCCTTGGCTTGTGCCTGGGTGGCATCCATCAGGCCGCTACCGGGGGTAAACCATTGCTGAAAATCTGCATTCAGTGCCTGGGGCAGCGTGCCAGCGGCCTTGGCATCGGGGGCTTTGGTCTGGCCGAGGTAGAAAGACTGGGGGCGGGCATCGACCAAGGTGGCGCTGCGGGTTTGCAGGTGGGCGGCCACCTCAGCGCGGCGGGCCAGCCATTGGTCTTGCCATTGGGGGAAGAAATGGCTGGGGGTGAGGGGCTGGGCTGTGTCAGCAGCGGTATCCAAGGGCAGGTCAAAATCTTCTTCCCAGGCTTGCATGCCGCCGTTAACGATGGACAGTTGCTGCACGCCCAGGGATTTCAGCGTCCAGTACACACGGGCGCTGGTGCCAAAGTCTGCCGCGTCCTGCCCGCCAGAGACGATAACCGCGTGGCTGCCCGCTTCCAGCCCCAGGCTTTGCACCAGGGCAGTGAGCTGCTCTAGCGCCGGAACCAAGCCGGGGTTATGTGCCGGGCCGCGCCAGTGGCTATAGGGGGCGTTGACTGCGCCGGGGATATGCCCTTGGGCAAAACTGGCATCGTCACGAATATCAATCACGCGCAGCGCGGGCTTGCCTAGTAGAGGAGCCAGCGCCTGCGGGGTTAGCAAGGGCTGTGTGCTTGTCTGCTGCGCCCAAGCCGCCCCTGGCATTGCCCAGTTGGCAAAGCACAGCACCCCTGCCAGCAAGCCATGCTGGCAGGCAGTGCGCAAGCGAGTCAGAGCGGTGGAGGTGTGGGGCATAAACAGCATCCAAAAAATACGGAAGAGGGCAGAAAAAAAGCCCAATGGGGGTAAGTCCGAGGACGATTGTCTAGCAGCTTCGATATTTCACAAACAACTATTATTTTGTTTGTATATGCTTTTTGGTTATTTTGATGTGGATTTAGTGGCTTGGGTTGTAGCGGGCAACCACCCCTGCAAATGCTGCAAGCTCAAGTCGCGCAGGGCGTTCATCCAGTCGGGGCGGTCGTTCAAGCAAGGGATATAAAAAAACTCCTTGCCACCAGCGGCCATAAAAGCATCGCGCACTTCTAGCTGGATTTCCTCCAGGGTTTCAATGCAGTCGCTGGCAAAGCCGGGGCAAATCACCTCTACGCTGCGTGTGCCGCTGCTAGCTAGGGCTTCCAAGCTGGGCTGGGTGTAAGGCTCTACCCATTTGGCCTTGCCAAAGCGTGACTGGAAGGTGATGAGGTATTGCTCCGGCGGCAATTGCAGCGCCTGCGCCAGCAGCTTGCCGGTGTGCAGGCATTCGTCCACATAGGGGTCGCCGAGGATGCGGGTGCGTTCCGGTACGCCGTGAAAGCTCATCACCAGTTTTTCTGCCCGCCCGCCTTGCGCCTGCCAGTGCTTGCGCACGCTGGCGGCCAGAGCGGCGATATAGCCGGGGTGGTCGTGGTAGCGCTGCACAAAGCGCAGTTCTGGAATATGACGCTGGCGGCCCGCCCAGGCATAGACGGCATCGCACACGCTGGCGGTGGTGGTGCCTGAATATTGTGGGTAGAGCGGCACAATCAAAATACGCTGCGCACCCTGCGCCTTGAGGGCATCAAGCTGGCTGGCAATACTGGGCTGGCCATAGCGCATGGCGTACTCCACCAAAATACCGCTGGCCCCAGCCTGACTTAGCCAGCCGCGCAGCAACCCGGCCTGCTGGCGCGTCCAGTGCAGTAAGGGAGAGCCTGTTGCGCCCGCCTTATCCCACACCTGGGCGTATTTGGCGGCAGAGGCTTTGGGGCGCAGGCGCAAAATCAGGCCATGCAAAATCGGCAGCCAGGCGATTTTAGGAATCTCTACCACACGCGGGTCGCTAAGAAACTCTGCCAGATAGGGGCGCACAGCGGCAGCGGTGGGGGCATTGGGAGTGCCTAAATTGCACAGCAAGATGGCTGTACGCGCAGGGCTGTTTGTAGCCAAAGAAGGTTCAGGGGCAAAACGCATGGGTGGGGATTGTGCCTGTTTTCTGCAGCCACTCTAGGGCGTGGGCAACAGCCTGCTGCGCTTATTGTCTTTGGGGCTGTTGCACAATCGCCCCCTTGTAATGCTTAAACCAATAAGGAAAACGCTGTGATTTTTGGCTTTACGGAAGAACAGTTTTCAGAATTTTTCATGACCTATGGTGTGGGTGCCTTGATTTTGTTCATGCTGTTCATCATTGGGCACCTGGCCTGGGAGTCCAAAGCGGGCAAGTTCGGCACCTTTGTGCTGTTTCTGGGCTTGGCCGTGGGTTTTATTGGCTTTATCGCCAAGTATGTGATTCAGTGGTATCTGGAGAGCAAGTAAACCGCTGGGCCATCGCCGTCAAAGCCACCGCCGTCCCCACTGGCAGCAGCCAGCCCAGGCCCATGGCTTGACCGGGCAGTTGCTCCAGCCAAGCGGGTAGCCAAGCACCTGCACCCGCTGCGCGCAGAGCATCCAGAATGCCAAAGGCCAGAGCCACGCCCAGCCCTACTTTGAACACTGCTGAAGGCCGCCGCCATAAGGAAGAGAGTAGATTGAGCGCCACCAGCGTAATCGCCACCGGGTAAATGCTATAGAGCGCGGGCACTGCCACCACAATCAGCTGTGCCAGCCCCTGATTGGCCACACCCATGGCAAACAGCCCTACCGTCAGCACCACGCTGCGGTAGCTCACCCCTAGCAGCGGGGCAAAGTAGGCACCACAGGCGCTGACCAGGCCCACGCCTGTCGTCAGGCAGGCCAGCACAATCACCACGGCCAGCAGCCATAGTCCAGCGGGGCCAAAGCTATGCTGCACATAGAGGGTCAGCACTTGTACGCCCGTACTGGCCTCTTGCGCTAGGTGGTGGCTGTGCGCCCCTAGATGCACCAGGCTGATATACACCGCCCCCAGCCCTATAGCCGCAATACAGCCCGCCGCAATGGTGTAGCGCGTATGCAGGCGGGCGCTGGTGATGCCACGGCTTTGAATGGCCTGCACAATCACAATGCCAAACACCAGCGCACCCAGCGCATCCATAGTTTGATAGCCCTGTAAAAATCCCTCAACCAGGGGGCGCTGGGCGTAGGGGCCGGTGGCCGCCGCCACAGGGCCAATTGGCAGCGCAAAAGCCGCCACCCCCAGCACCACCAAGGCCAGCAGCAATACGGGGGTGATGAGCTTGCCCACCGTATCCATCAATCGCCCAGGGTAGAGGGACAGGCCCATTACCAGCACAAAATACACCACGCTAAAGGCCAGTAGCAGGCCTGGGCTACTGCCCAGAAAGGGGGCCACGCCCATTTCAAAGGCCACCGTTGCTGTGCGCGGCGTGGCAAACAGCGGGCCTATGCATAGATACACCACCACCCCCAACGCTACGCTAGCACAGCGGCCAATCGGTGCGCTGAGGCTGCCCAGCCCACCACCCACCCGCGCCAGGGCCACCACTGTGAGTAGGGGCAGGCCCACACCGGTTAGCAAAAAGCCCGCTGCGGCCAGCCACAGTTGCTCGCCCGCAGCCAAGCCCACCATAGGGGGAAAGATGATGTTGCCCGCCCCCAGAAACAGGGCAAAGGTCATAAAGCCCAGGGCCAGCACATCCCAAGTGTTGAGTGTTTTCATGCAAAAAGGCGTGGATTGTAGAGGCTTGGCGGTGCTCAGGCCCAGGGCAAGGTGTTTGGCGCAGTATAAAAGTGGATTAGAGGAAGATCGTCATAACCATATTGGAGTCAATGTCCTGATGGCTCATCAAGATAAAAATAAGGATTAGACAAGGCCGATATATTTAATGCAGCCTGCACCTGTGCCCAGGAATCTCCAATGTTAATTGGACAATGATGGTCAAATCGCTCCATGAGTACAGTTGGATAAAGATAGCATTTCAAGATGATTTTCACCTCATTTTTTTGTGCTCTCAAAGGTTTTTTTAGCCTCCGCTTGTCGTTTTTTTGTACCATGGGTAATTTGAACAGCACGGTTATTTTTTATGAATGATTTTTTAGGCTATGTAAGCACTTGCAGCTTTACCTGTGCTCCATCTGGAAGGGACTGAATTTGCTGATGGATGTGGCCTGTAATCCCAAAATGCTCCTTGGCTGAAACGGGGATGAGGTTTGCAACCTCATATTTACCCTGAGCAAAGATAGGCAGTGTGATATAGGTATAACAATAGCCTGGAGCTGGAATCTTACCAGCCTCATGCAATTGTGCAATCAGGTCTGGAAGAAACCAATCGTCTGCGGTCTCGGTACCTAGTAGAACCTTAAACTCTTCGAGTGAGTCAGCAATGGCTGATATTTCCCCGGTTCCGGTATTGAGCCAGAAGACATTGCCAGCCTCTTTTTGAAAAAACATATCTCCAAGAACTGAAAAAAGAATGGGAGTAAATGGCTCTTGAATGAGCCAGCCCCAAGCGGAGGCGATTTCATTGATTGCCTCAATATCTGGAGTAAAAATCAGTTTTGACCAGCCGATACTCATGAGTCACTTTAAATAAAAATTAAGCTATACTCGCTCTTGGTAATTTCTAGTACTGGGTGTAACAATGGGTTAGCCCCCAGTAGGGAAAATAGCTCGAATGTTGTCATCGAAATGAAATGTGTTGAGTACCCAGCCACTATCAGTGCGATAGAAATAAAAAAACCCATCTAGTAGGGTGGCGCTCATGCTTTTGAATATGGGTGATCCGAAGTAGAGATTCCCCCGTGCGCTCTTCGCGTATGAACTCTGTCCCCTGATGATTGCCAAAGCGCTGGGCAGTTATTGGCTGTTGCAGTTTGGCTTGGCCGAGTAGCGTTTCAAACTCTTGTGTTGGGACGATGAGATAAGGCTGTATCAGACGAAGACCTGCCTCAAGCTCGCCATCAGCGAGCTTAGACATAACACGATCAGTCAGCTGTCTAGCTTCTGCCGGTGTCTTTAAGAACTCGGTGGCGTAGGAGTGAAGCGGCAGGAAAATCGCAGCCAGGTAAATCAAGAAGCGGTGAGTGAACAAGGTAAAATCTCCAGCTGAGGGTGTGAGGGCTCTTCAATTGGTGTTGCCCCGGGCAGTAAGACGGGTAATCTATGTCTGCTTTACTGATATATTAGTCATTTTTTATGACTAGCCAATACCAAGAATTGAAAGCAGGAAAAAAATAAGAATGGCAAAAATAATAATACCAAGAGCAACAGCTGCTAATTGAAAAGCGATGGCTCCTGCACCGAGGGCAACAGCACCACCAGCTACCCGCACGGGCTCTTTTCGGGCATATCCTAATATACCTAAAATAACAGAAAGGCCACTCAAAATAGCGATGGTGAGGTTTAACAATTTATCGGTATTGAAAGAATCAACCTGTTTGGCTGCGGGTTCTGCTTGTCCTTTTATTGCCGCAATCGCAGCCTCTCTAATAGAGGCAGCTTTTGATGCGACCATATTTTCTAAAGAGGGCTGAGGGGAAAAAGGGCCAGCCCAAAAATGAACAAGAGCAAGCAGAAGGCCAATAGCACCTAACCCAATACCGAAAAAACTGATTTTTGCGTTCATGTGAATTTTTCTGTCTTTTATAGATATGAGAAATTTGTTTAGGGGCCAGTAAAATATGTGATCCAGCATTGTGCGAAATAACCAAGTATTACACCTGTAAGAATTGCCAAAAGATAGCCATCAATTCCAGCGCCAAGCAAGGCCGCAATAAATACGCAAGTTATTGTTGATATTGTTATTTGCCATAACGTGGGGTAGCGGAATGCTTTGGGTTCAATAAGTGGCGCAGCGATTGCGCCAAATATTATTCCAGTAAATGCAAGGAAAATAACAGATGGGAGCGAATAGCCTTCTAAAAATCCACCAAAAATAACAAATATAACGGAGAATATACATGACCAAATGACGACGAGTTTTATTCCGGATGATGTCATTTTATAAATTCCTCCTGTCTAAATGAAGCCACGCTGCAAGGTGATAGCAGCTCAAGCAATCCTCACAAGAAAGCCCGGAAATACGTTCTGCGGTGCATTGGTCGTAGTAGGCCCAGCAGGCGATACGTTAATTTTTGAATAATCTCAGAGGAAATTAATTATCTCTCAGCACTGCGCACCGCCCCCTCCAAAGTCGCCGGATAAGGCCCTTCTACATAATCTCCACAAGCCCATAAATCAGGCGCAATCAGCGCAGAAGGGCGATTGGCTTTAGGCGTACACGCGAAAGTAGCGCGTTTATCAATAATGGTTTTTAGTGGCTCCAAGGGGCCGACACCTAATTGGGCTTCAGCTTGGGTGGTGGCTTGTGCCTCTAGCGTGGCAGCCTCCCCCGCACTGGTGCTAATGACTAAAGCCAATAAGCCCGCCTGGCCGCTAAGTTGGCCTTGGTCAAACGCAAACTGGGCGGGGGCTTGCGGGCCGGATTGCAAGGCCAGCATGGGCGCGGGCAGTTGCGCCTGGCCGCTGGCTAGTTGCGGCGCGTAGGCATAGACGGTGGCAATGGCGCTGTGGGGCAGGGCTTGAGCGGTGGTGGCCCAGGCATTGGCTACGGCCAGGGGTTGCACCAGGCGGGCGGCTTCAATGCTGGGGGTGGCCAGCACCACGCTATCAAAATGCTCGCCATCTACTAGCCAGCCGCTGCGGCCATCTGCCGGGGCTTGCAGTTGGCGCACGCGCTGGCCCAGGTGTAGTTGTGCGCCACGTTCGGCCAGCCATTGGGCAGCGCTGGCAGGGAAAAGGCGGCCCATATCCACGCGGGGAATCAGCAGGTCAGCGCCACCGCGTCCGGCAAACAGGCTGTCTTGCAGGATGCGTAGAAACACGCTGCCGCTGGCTTGCTCCAGCGGCATATTGAGGGCGGAGATGCACAGCGGCTCCATCACGCCGTGCAGGATGGCGGGGGGCAGACCAGTGCATAGCTCTGCCACGCTGGTATGGTCTGCACACTGAAACTTGCGCAAGCGCCAGTGCAGCGCCCAGCGCAGCAGGGCGAGTTTGTCCGCCCAGCGCCAGCCTTGGCTGCGGGCAATGCCTAGCAGGGCGTTCCAGGGTGGGGGCAGGTCGGGCAGGTGCAGCCCCTGGCCTTGGCGGTTGCGTAAATCCAGGGGCAGGCGAAGCAGGGCTTGCTCGGGGTGGATGCCCACTGTGCGCATCAAATCCAGGCAGTGGCTGTATGCGCCAATCAGGATGTGCTGGCCGTTATCGAGTTGCCACGGGCGGCCTTGGCTGTCTTGCCAGGTCATGCCACGGGCGCGGCCTCCCCAGTGGCGGCTGGCCTCGAATACGGTGATGGCGTGGCCTGCCTGCTGCCGATACACGGCGGCGGCCATGCCTGCCCAGCCCCCGCCAATGATGGCGATGCGCTGTGGCTTGCTGCTGCTTATATCTATGCCACCTATGCCCATGCCTACATGCGGCCTAGTGCCTGCATCTTCCAGGCCAGCCAGAGTTTGCGCAGCGGGGTTAGGGCGATGCGCTGGTGCAGCACTTGGAAGCCGCTGGCCTCCATCTCGCGCAGCAGGGTGCGGTAGATGCTGGCCATCATCAGGCCGGGTTTTTGGGCGCGTAGGTCGGCTGCGGGTAGCAGGGCCAGGGCTTCGTCGTAGAGCTGGTGGGCGCGTTGGGCCTGGAATTGCATCAGCGCGGTAAAGCGTTCGGAGTACTGGCGCTGGGTGATTTCGCTGGCCTTGACCTCGAATTGCTGCAATTCGTTAATAGGTAGGTAGATGCGGCCACGCAGCGCATCTTCGCCCACGTCGCGCAGGATGTTGGTCAGTTGAAAGGCCAGCCCCAGCTTGTGTGCGTAGGCGGTGGTGGCCTCCTGCGTTTGACCAAAGATGCGGGCCGAGACTTCACCCACCACGCCCGCAACCAGGTGGCAGTAGCGGCTGAGGCCGGTAAAGTCCAGGTAGCGAGTTTGCGTCAAATCCATCTGGCAGCCTTCGATGATGGCTTGTAGCTGGGTTTGGGTGATGCCGTAGTCGGGGCAATGGGGCATGAGCGCCTGCATCACGGGGTGGGTGGGTTTGCCTGCAAAGGCTTGCGCCACCTCCTGATGCCACCAGGCGAGTTTTTTGGCGGCAATGGCGCTGTCTTCGACCTCATCGACCACATCGTCCACTTCACGGCAGAAGGCGTAGAAGGCGGTGATGGCCGCCCGCTGGGGCTTGGGCAAGAATAAAAAGGCGTAATAAAAGCTGCTGCCCGAGGCGGCAGTCTTGCGCTGCACATAGTCCAGGGCGGTGGCGGGTACGCCCGTGCTGCAAGGGGAGGAGTGGTTCATCAATCTTGGTCTTACATGCCCAGGGATTTGAGCAGGGCGGCGGTTTCATCGTCATCGGTG
>CAZMMM010000057.1:0-8420 GCA_964567385.1 uncultured Comamonas sp. | reverse complement strand
ACGGGCGTTGAAGCCGACCAGCGATTGCAGAAATTCGGTGTTAATGCTGCCCTCGCTGGGGCAAGCGGCGGCAGCGGCCAGGGCGTTGGGGATGGTGGTGTTCACAGTTGGGCGGGAAGAGTGATAACTTGCCCAATCATGGCACAGCGCATGTCCAACTCAGGCAATACCCAGCGGCGCAGTGCTTGCACAGGGGCTTGCCAGCGTGGGCTGGGTGCAGATTGCGCTAGGGCAGCTATCTCCAATTTCGCACCGCCCCAGGCCAGTAGCGCTAGGGCGGTGGCGCGTAGAAAATCATCCGCTACTTCATAGGCCGGCAGGGGCTGAGGCTGGCAGGCGCTGACGATGGTCTGGGTCAGTTGCTGCACCTGCGCCAGGCATTGGCGGGCTTGGGCGGCCAGGCTGTGGGGCTGTGCCTCACTATGGGCGGCTAGCTCTGCGCTGGCCTCGGTGAGCAGGGCGCACAGCGCCTCGCCTTGGTCGGGCAGAACTTTGCGCACCAGCAGGTCGATGGCCTGGATTTCATTTGTGCCCTCGTAAATCATGCTGACGCGGGCATCGCGCAGGTGTTGCTCTACGCCCCATTCGCGGATATAGCCGTGGCCGCCAAAGACTTGCAGGCAATCGCTCGCACCCGTAAAGCCTTGGGCGGTAAAGGCGGCTTTAATCACCGGGGTGGCCAGTTGGCACCATTGTTGGGCGCGTTGGCGGCGCTGGGCGTTGGGGTGGTGTTCGGCCAGGTCTAGTTCCAGGGCGGTTTGGTAGGCCAGTACGCGCCCTGCATCGACCCAGGCGCGTTGGGTGTCTAGCAGGCGGCGTATGGCGGGGTGTTCGATGATGGGGCTGGTGCTGGTTTTGCCGGGGGCGCGCATTTGCAGGCGCTCTTGGGCGTAGGCGTGGGCTTTTTGCCAGGCCGCATCCAGATGCGCTAGCCCTTGCAGGCTCACTTGCAGGCGGGCGGCGTTCATCATGACGAACATGGCATTCAAGCCCTGCCCGGCCTGGCCTACCAGCCAGCCCTTGGCGGCCTCAAAGCGCAGAACGCAGGTGGCGCTGGCGTGTAGCCCCATTTTTTCTTCGATGCGCTCGCACACGACGGCGCTGCGGCTGCCGTCGGGGTAGTGCTTGGGTATCAGAAACAGGCTCAAGCCCCTGGGGCCGGCGGGTGCATCGGGTTCACGCGCTAGCACCAGGTGCAGGATGTTGTCGGTCAGGTCATGGTCGCCATTGCTGATGAAGATTTTGCTGCCGCTCAGGTGGTAGCTGCCATCGGGTTGGCGCTCGGCCTTGGTGGTGCATAGCCCTAAGTCGCTGCCCGCTTGCGCCTCGGTCAGGCACATGGTGGGCAGGATTTGGCCGCTGGCCAGCTCGGGCAGGTATTGGGCTTTTAACGCGTCGCTGGCGTAGTGGCGCAGGCATTGGTAAGCGCCGTGCAGCAGGCCGGGGGACATCGTCCAGCTATGGTTGGCAGCCAGCAGCCCTTCGTACAGCAGCACTTGCAGCACGCTGGGCAAGCCTTGGCCGCCGTCTTCGGGGGCGGCGCTTAGGCTGGGCCAGCCAGCGGCAACAAATGCCTGGTAGCTGTCGCGAAAGCCGGGCGGCAGGCGTACCTGGCCGTCTTGGCATTGCGCACCGATTTCGTCACCGCTGCGGTTCAGCGGCGCAATGTGGTCGTTGATAAAGCGCCCCGCCTCGTCCAGTACCTGCTGCATCAAGTCGGCATCGACCTCGGCAAACGCCTCGATGGCGGCCAGTTGCTGGGGTGCTTGCAGGACATGGCGCAGGATAAAGCCCATGTCTTCGGTGGGGGTGCGGTAGGTGTTCATGGTGAGAAGGGGCGCGTATCTATCAAGCAGGTTGAAATAAGTCGTGTGAAAGGGGCTGGGTGGCTTACGGTTCGACTTTGAACTCGCCGTTGGTGACCCGCATCATCACGCCGGTTTCGTTGGTGTAGCCCCAGTGGTCAGCGGGTGTCCAGTTGAGCACGCCTTGGGAGACGACCAGTGGGCCAATCTGCTCAAAAGCATCGCGCAGGGCGGCGCGGAACTCGGGGGTGCCGGGTTTGCCTTTTTGCAGCGCCAGGGGCACGGCTTTTTCCAGCACCAGTACCGAGTCATAAGAGTGCGCGGCAAACTGGGTGCGCGAGTTTTTGCCGTAAGCCTGGTCGTACTGCTGGGCGTAGCGGATGGATTCGGCCTTGGAGGGGTGGTTGTCTGGCAGTTGCTCGGCCAGCACGGCAGGGCCGGAGACGATAAAGCCGCCTTCCACGGCCTTGCCGCCTACGCGCACCATTTCACGGGTGGCGGCGGCGTGGGTTTGGTAAATTTTGCCTTTGTAGCCGCGCTCAATCAGGGCAGCGTGGGGCATGGCAGCGCCGCTGCCCGAGGCCACAACCAAAATCGCGTCGGGCTTAGAGGCGGCCAGCTTCACCGATTGCCCCGTGACGCTGGTGTCTGAGCGCGAAAACCGCTCTATCAGGCCAACGCTGATGCCTGCCGCCTCTGCCATGGGTTTGAAGTCTTGCAGCCAGGTTTCGCCATAGGCATCGCTATAGCCCAGAAAGCCCACGGTTTTTACGCCCTGCTTTTTCATGTGCTCAATCACGGCATAGCTCATGACGGCGTTGGACTGGGGCAGGCGAAACAGCCATTTGTCCTTGCCCTCGGGGGTGGCCACGGGCGACCAGGAGATTTGTGGGGTCTGCGCCTCTTCCGCTACTTGGGTGATGGCGGCGGCCACAGGGGTGGCAACGGAGCCGAGGATGACATCCACCTGGTCACTGCTGACAAAGCGCTTGGCAATGGTTACGCCCTGGGTGGGGTCGGTGGCATCGTCCATGACGATGACTTTGAGCTTTTCCCCGGCAATCTCTTTGGGCCAGAGTTTGATTTGCTGGCCAACGGGAATGCCCAGGGCAGAGGCCGGGCCGGTCAGCGGGGCAATCACGCCAATGGTGATGTCTGCCCAGCTTAGGCTGCTAGCGGCCAGGGCGGTGGCGGCGGCCAGGGCTTTCAAGGTGAAGTGGTGGGTGCGGCGCATGGGGTTGTCTCCTAGGGGGTAGTAAGTAAATAAAAGCGCGGGGAAAACAAGGAAAAGAAGTCAGTGCTGGCAGCGATAGGCAGCAGGATTTAGGCGCTAGCGCTGCATTGCTGGCGGATAAAGTCCGGCACGGGCACGGCTTGCAAGCGCCCACCAGCGGGGTGGATGCAGAAGGCGCGGGTTTCGCGCCCCTCGCACAGCAGGGTGTCGTCGCGGAAGATTTGGTGGTGCTGCACAAAGGTTTTGGCCGCCCAAGATTCGATGCAGGTATGCACCACCAGGGTTTCGCCATAGGTGGCGGGGCGGTAGAACTTGGTGTTGATTTCCAGCAGGGGCGTGCCGATGATGCCGGTTTGCTCGCGCAGCTCGCTCCAGGGCGGCACGCCGCATTGGCGGAAAAAATTCAGCGAAGAGGCATCCATCCACTTACAAAAATTGGGGAAGAAGACGATGCCTGCCGGGTCGCAGTCGCCAAACATCACTTGCAAGCGGTATTGCGTGGTTTTGGTGGGGGCAGCGGTGGCCGTGGCGGCAGTAGCGGCAGTGGTCGCGGTGGTATTCATAAGGTGTTTTCCGTTCAAGCAAGGTGCATCAAAGGGGCATCAAGGCGTGCGTTAACGCGGCGCAAGGCGCAGCGCACCGTCCAGGCGAATGACCTCGCCATTCAAATGCCCGTTGGTGACGATGTGGCAGGCCAGGTCGGCAAACTCGCTGGGATGCCCCAGGCGCTGTGGGAAGGGGATGGACGTGGCCAGCGATTGCTGCACGGCCTCGGGCAGCACCTCCATCAGCGGGGTGGCGAACAGGCCGGGGGCAATAGTGCAGGCGCGAATGCCGTGCTGCGCCAGGTCACGCGCCAGCGGCAGGGTCATGCCGACAATGCCGGCTTTGCTGGCGCTATAGGCTTCCTGACCCACTTGACCATCAAAAGCGGCCACGCTGGCGGTGAGCACAATCGCGCCGCGCTCACCATCTTGCAGAGGAGGCAGGGCGGCGCATTCGGCGGCAAACAGGCGGGCGGCGTTGTAGCTGCCCAGCAGGTTGATGTTGACGACGCGGGCAAAGTCTTCCAGCGGGGCAGGGCTGCCGTCACGGGCAACGATGCGCTTGGCCGTGCCAATGCCTGCGACGTGCATCAGGATACGCGCCGCTCCATGCGCGGCGCTGGCTTGGGCAAAGGCGGTTTGCAGGCTGTCCGCCTGGCTGACATCGGCTTGCAGAGCCAGGCCGCCAATCTCGGCAGCCACGGCGCGGGCGTTGTCCAGGTTGAGGTCCACAATGGCAACTTTTGCCCCTTGCTGCGCCAAAGCGCGGGCGGTGGCTGCGCCCAGGCCGGAGCCACCGCCGGTGACGATGGCCGCTTGTCCTTGAATCTGCATAAGCGTGGTTCTTTCTATGTTTTATGGATAGGTGAAGCGTTGAAACTTCAAACAGCGCCGGGGTTTTCCAGCAGCAAGGCAATGCCCTGACCGCCACCAATGCAGGCCGAGGCCACGCCCCAGCGCTGGCCGCTGCGTTGCAGCTCGCGTGCCAGGGTGATGGTCAGGCGCACGCCGGTCATGGCCAGGGGATGCCCCAGAGCGATTGCGCCGCCGTTGACGTTCAGGCGCTCCTCGTCCAGCCCCAGCTCTTTTGCGACGGCCAGGGTTTGTGCGCCCTGGGCTTCGTTGATTTCAAAGCGGCCAATGTCGGACAGGCTCAGGCCGCTGCGCTCCAGCAGCAGGCGAATGGCGGGAGCCGGGCCAATGCCCATGATTTCCGGCGGCACGCCCACAGCGGCAGAGGCCACCACCCGCGCCAGCGCCTGCTTGCCCTGGGCTTGCACATAGCTGCCCGAGGCCACAATTGCCGCCGCTGCACCATCCACCAGCGCCGAGGAGTTGCCCCCCGTCTGCACCCCACCGGGAAAGACGCTGCGCAGCTTGCTCAAAGCCTCTACGGGCGAGGGGCGGGGGTGGCTGTCCTGGGTGGCGCTGCCCGCCTTGCCCGAGAGTTTGATGCGCCGAGGCTGGTAGCCTTCCAGCGTGAAGGTTTCGTTCTCTACGGGCACGATTTCACCGGCCAGAAAACCGCTTTCCTGCGCCGCCAGAGCGCGGGCAAAAGAGCGGGCGGCAAAGGCATCCACCGCTTCGCGGCTGATGCGGTAGCGCTGCGCCAGGTTTTCAGCGGTTTGAATCATGTTGATGTCTGCCGCCGGGTCTTTGAGCGCCTCCCACATATAGTCTTGGAAGTTGACGGGTGCGCCCAGCTTGAAGCCGCTGCGATGCTCGAAGGCAGCAATCGGGTTGCGCGTCATGTTCTCAGTGCCCACCACCAGCGCCGCCTGGCAAGCGCCGCCCTGGATATGCTCGCCCGCCTGGCGAAACAGCTCAAACCCCGTGCCGCAAATGCGCTGCACCATGATGGCGGGCACGGCCTGGGGCACACCGGCGTACAGGCCAATATGGCGCGGCAGAAAGAATTGGTAGCAGTCGCCCGGAGCCATATTGCCCGCCACGACAGAGCCAATATCCGCCGCATCCACGCCCGCCTGCGCCAGCACGGCGCGGGCGGCTTTGATGCCCAGGTCGGTGGGCGAGACGCTGGCAAACGCGCCGCAGTAATCCATCATGGGGGTGCGCAGGCCAGCGAGTAGCCACACATCGTCAAAAGCGTTAAAAAATCCAGCCATCACAATCTCCTTGGGGGGCTTTATTTCAGTGCCAGCACGGGGGCTGGGGCAGTCGTACTTGCAGCGGCAGGCGGCTCGGTGGTAATCACCGTGTACCCAGCGGTGGGGGTGTAGAGGGCTTGCACGCAGTCGTCGCGCAGACGCAGCACGGCGCGTTGGTTCAGGCTGCCTTTGTCGGTGATTTCGCCTAGCTCGCTGTTGGCGCTCTGGTGCATCAGCATCAGGCGGCTAACGCGGTTGGCGCTGCCGGTGGCGCTGGCCACTAAGGCTTGCACTACGGTGTGGAATTTGGCCAGCACGGCGGGATGTTCCAGCACCTGCGCCATCGGGGCATCGGCGGGCAAATCAGCGGCCAGCTCACGCACGGCGGAGGTGGGGAAGACCAAAGCGCCCACGCTGCTGCGGTTCAGGCCGGTGATGACCACATCCTGGATATAGGGCGTGCCCGCAGCAATCACCCGCGCCCGTAGGGGGCCAACGCTCACGAAGGTGCCGGTGGTGAGTTTGAAGTCCTCGGCAATGCGCCCATCAAAGCGCAGCCCCAGGTGGATGTTGTCCGGGTCAATCCAGGCGACGGCATCGCCGCTGCAAAAAAAGCCTTCTTCGTCGAACGCTTCGGCAGTGCCTTCGGGGTTGCGCCAGTAGCCGGGGGTGATGTTGGGGCCTCGATAGCGGATTTCGAGCTTGTCCTCGTTGGGTACGAGCTTGACGGTCAGCCCCGCGCCGGGCAGCCCCAGGTCGCCCGATTGGATATGCGGGTTGGTCACAAACAGGCCAAAGGGCGAAGATTCCGTCATGCCCAGGCCGCTGGCCATGACGATGCGCTCGCCCAGCTCGGCCTCTTGGCTGGCAAAGAGGGAATCCCACACCGCTTGGGGCAGCGCTGCACCGGCGTAGAACAGCATCTTCACCCGCGCCAGGAAGGTGCGGCGCAGTTGCGCATCTTGGGGCAGGGCGTTGGCAATGGCCTCGAACCCCGCAGGCACGTTGAAGTAGATGGTGGGCGAGATTTCGCGCAGGTTGCGCAGCGTCTCGCCCATCAGGGCCGGGGTGGGCTTGCCGCTGTCGATATAGAGCGTGCCGCCGTTGTGCAGCACGATGCCGCAGTTCTTGTTGCTGCCAAAGGTGTGGTTCCACGGCAGCCAATCGACCAGCACGGGCTTTTCTGCCTCGATGATGGGCGTGCCCTGAATAATCTGGCGCTGGTTGGCGCACCACATGCGATGGGTGTTAATCACCGCCTTGGGCTGTTTGGTAGAGCCGCTGGTGAACAGAAATTTAACGATGGTGTCTGGCCCCGTGGCGTGCATGGCCTCATCGACTTGAGCGGTAGCGGGGGTGGCCAGCAGCTCGTCAAAGGTGCAGACGGGGTGGCCGCGCAGCAGGTCTTGCTCGGCATTGCGCGAGAAGCACACCGCCACGTCGGCAGAGGCCACAGCGGCAATTGCCGGGGCGTAGCGTGCGCCATCGTCCGCCCAAATCAGGCCGGGGGTGAGGGTTTGCATCACATGGCGCAGCTTGTTGAAGTCTTGACTGAGCAGGGAGTAGGCCGGCGAAGTGGAGCTGTAAGGAACGCCCACCACCATGCAGCCCAGCATGAGCATGGCGTGGTCCAGGCTGTTGTCGCTGAGGATGAGCACGGGGCGCTCGGCGCTCAGGCCACGGGTGAGCAGGGCTTGGCCAATGCTGCGTGCTTTGGCTAGCGCTTGGGCGTAGCTAATGTGTTGCCAGTCGCCCAGGCTGCCGTCGGGCAGGCGCTGGCGCTCGGCCATATAGCTGGCATTGGGCGTGGTCTGCGCCCAGTGCAGCAGGCGGTCGGTCATGCGGTGGGCGTAGGGGGCGAGGGGCTGCTCGGCATCCAGGTAGAGCTGGCCTTGCTCGCCGCGCTCCAGGCGGGCGCGGGTAATGCCAAATTCCAGAGGGCGATAGCGGGCGGTGGTAGGGGCGGCGGTGGGGGTGGGCATGGTGCTTGTCTCCTGTCCTGTGTAGGGGCGGCGGGTGGCCTTAGTCTTGGCGGACTTTGGTTCCGGCCTTGCCGCTGAGGAAGTCCTGCACGCGCTGCTTGGCCTCGGGGGCGGCCTGGGCAATGGCGGCAATCAGCGATTCGGTCATTAGCCCGTGGTCGGCGGGCTGTTCGGCAATGCGTGGCAGGGCGTGCATCAGGGCGTAGTTAGTCAGCGGGGCGTTGCTGGCAATGCGGGTGGCTAGCTCTAGCGCCTTGTCAAAGGTTTGGCCTTCGGGTACGAGGTATTGGGCAAAGCCCAGGCGCTCGCCTTCTTCGGCCTTATAGACGCGGCCTGTGAGCATCATGTCCAGCATCCGGTCAGCGCCAATCAGCTTGGGGATGCGCACCGAGCCGCCGCCGCCGACAAAAATCCCGCGCGAACCTTCGGGCAGGGCGTAAAAAGCCGTGCTGTCCGAGACGCGGATATGCGTGCTGCTGGCCAGCTCCAGGCCACCGCCAATCACCGCGCCGTGCAGGCAGGCCACCACGGGCACTTGGCCGAACTGGATGGCATCCAGCGCCTTGTGCCACATGCGCGAGTGGTGAATGCCCGCGCCCGCGTCGCGCTCTTGCAGCTCGGACAAATCCAGGCCAGCGCAAAAGTGCGTGCCCTCGCCATCCAGCACGGCAGCGCGCACGCTGGCGGGTAACTGCTCAAACACATCACGCAGGCCAAGAATGATGCCGTCAGAGATGGCGTTGCGC
>CAZMMM010000056.1:0-8440 GCA_964567385.1 uncultured Comamonas sp. | reverse complement strand
CATGGGGGCAAGCATAGAATCGCCAGCAGTCTTAAAAATTAGTGTTCACTGATATGTCTCTGATAACAAAACGCCGCCCTACCTCCGCCTGGCTGGTTGCTGGGGGTATGGCGCTGGGTCTTTTAAGCGCCTGCTCCCGCACAGAGGCACCGCCTGAGCCGGTGCGGGCGGTCAAGCTGCTGCAAGTGCAGTCGGCCACCGCCCAGTTGCAGCGCCAGTACGCCGCCCAGGTGCAGGCGCGCACTGAGGTGGCAATGGCCTTTCAGGTTGGTGGTCGCTTGCTGGAGCGCTCGGTGCAGCTGGGTGAGCAGGTAGCCGCTGGCCAGTTGCTGGCGCGCATTGAGGCGCAGGACTACGCCCTGGGCGTACAGGCGGCCCAAGCTGCGGTGCAAGCCGCGCGTACCCAGAGGGATTTGGCCCAGGCTGATTGGCAGCGCTTTTCTGCGCTAGAGAAAGAGGGCTTTATCAGCCCGGTGGAGCTAGACCGCCGCCGCGCTAGCCTGGAGGCGGCGCAGGCCCAGCTCCAGCAGGCGCAGGCCCAGGCGGCTAGCCAAGGCAATCAGCAGGCCTATACCCGCCTGAGCGCCCCAGAGGCTGGCGTGGTGACTGCCGTGCTGGCTGAGCCTGGGCAGGTGCTGGGCGCTGGCGCACCGGTGCTGCGTTTGGCCCTGGATGGGGGGCGCGATGCTATCTTTGTCGTGCCCGAGGATGGGCGCAGCCAGGTCACCCCGGGCCAGCAGGTGCTATTGCGCCCCTGGAGCGATGGCCCCAGCTACACCGCCCAAGTGCGCGAGCTGGCCGCGAGCGCCGACCCCGTAACGCGCACCTATATGGTCAAGGCCAGTATTAACGCCGCTGCGCAGCAGGCTTTGCCGCCGCTGGGCAGTACTTTGCAGGCGCAGATTGTGCAGACGCAGCCGCCATCGCTTGAGCAGCCCCTGCTGCGCCTGCCTTCGCCCGCGCTGTGGCAGCAAGCCGATGGGCGCTCTGCCGTCTGGGTGTTTGATGCCCAGCAGTCTCAGGTACACGCCCAGCAGGTAGAAGTGGCGGGCACTGAGGGCAGTGATGTGCTGATTGCCAGCGGCCTGGAGGCTGGCCAGCAAGTGGTGGCCGCCGGGGTGCATGTGCTCTCTGAAGGGCAAACGGTGACGGTGTACCAGCCATGAGCACAAACCAGCCTGAACATTCATCTTCCACGCCAGCACCCGCCAAACCCAGCCTGCGCCAGCGCTTCAATATCTCGCGCTGGGCGCTGGAGCACATACCGCTGACCCGCTATTTGATGCTGGTGATTTTGCTGCTGGGCGCTCTGGCCTACTTCCAACTGGGGCAGGATGAAGACCCGCCCTTTGTCTTTCGCGCCATGGTGGTGCGCACTTTCTGGCCGGGCGCAACCGCCCAGCAGGTGGCCGAGCAAGTCACCGACCGCATTGAGCGCGTGCTGCAAGAAGTGCCCTATGCCGACAAAATCAGCAGCTACTCCAAGCCGGGCGAATCGCTGGTGATTTTTCAGTTGAAAGACACTTCGCGCCCCGGCGAGGTCGGGCATTTGTGGTACACGGTGCGCAAAAAAATTGGTGATATTGCCCCGCGCCTGCCCCAGGGGGTGCAAGGCCCCTTCTTTAATGATGAGTTTGGCGATGTCTATGGCGTGATTTACGCCTTGCAGGGCGAGGGCTATAGCCCGGCAGAACTCAAAGACTTGGCCGACGATATTCGCCAGCAGCTTTTGCGCGTGAAAGACGTGGCCAAGGTGGAGCTATTCGGCGTGCAGGAGGAGCGGCTGTTTGTCCAAGCCTCCCCCCAGCGCCTAGCGGCCTTTGGGCTGGATATGCAGCAGGTGATTGCCCAGCTCAACCAGCAAAACGCGGTGACGGGGGCGGGTGTACTCACCACCCACCTAGAGCAGGTGCAGATACGGGTGGATGGCCAGCTTGATGCGCTGGATGATTTACGCACCCTGCCCATCCAAAGCGCCAACGGGCGGCAGTTGCGCCTGGGCGATATTGCCGATGTATGGCGTGGTTATGAAGACCCGGCCAGCGTCAAAGTGCACTTTCAGGGGCAGGAGGTGGTGGCGCTGGGCGTTTCCATGCGCAAGGGCGGGGACATCATCGCCCTAGGCAAGGCGCTGCATGCAGCCATGCAGCCCATTACTGCCCAACTGCCCGCTGGGGTTGAGTTGCACAGCGTGCAAGACCAGCCCGAGGTGGTGGCCGATTCCGTCAACGAATTTGTGCAGGTGTTGATTGAGGCTGTGGCCGTGGTGCTGGCCGTGAGCTTTATCAGCCTGGGGCTGCACCGCCGCCCTGGGGCGCAGCACTGGTGGCGCGGTTGGTATATCGACCCACGCCATGGGTTGGTGGTGGGGGTGACGATTCCGCTCGTGCTTTCGGCCACGTTTTTAGCCATGTGGTACTGGGATATTGGCCTGCACAAGGTATCGCTAGGCTCTTTGATTATTGCCCTAGGGCTGCTGGTGGACGATGCCATCATCGCCGTGGAAATGATGGTGCGCAAAATGGAAGAGGGGCACGACAAGCTACGCGCCGCCAGTTTTGCCTACGAGATTACCGCCATCCCCATGCTGACCGGCACCTTGATTACGGCAGCGGGCTTTCTGCCCATTGGCATGGCCAAATCCATGACTGGGGAATACGCCTTTGCCATCTTTGCTGTGACGGTGATTGCGCTGGTGCTCAGTTGGATTGCCTCGGTGTACTTTGTGCCCTATCTGGGCTGGCTGTTTTTGCGCCAGCCCAAGCGGGTGGTGCAAGCGGGCTTTGCCGAGCATCCGCACGAAGTGTTTAACACCCCCTTCTACAACCGCTTTCGCAAGCTGGTTTATGCCTGCGTAGAACACCGCTGGAAGACGATTGCCGTCACCTTGCTGACCTTTGCCCTGGGCATTGTTGGCATGGGGCAGGTGCAGCAACAGTTCTTCCCCGACTCGCGCCGGGCGGAGATTTTGATTGACGTGTGGCTGCCCGAAGGCACGGCTTTGGCTAGCAATGAGGCCACCGTGCGCGGCATTGAGGCGCTGTTGATGGAAATGTCCGAGGTGGAGCACGTCACCACCTGGCTAGGCTCTGGCGTACCGCGCTTTTACCTGCCGCTGGATCAGATTTTTCCGCAGAGCAACGTCTCGCAGATGATTGTCATGACCCCCCATCTGGCAGCACGGCATAAGCTGGAGCAGACCTTGCCCGCCTTGCTGGCGCAGCGCTTTCCTGAGGCACGCGCCCGCGTCAAACTGCTGGCTAATGGGCCGCCCGTGGCCTATCCCGTACAGTTTCGGGTCATGGGTGGCGAGCCGCAAACCCTGCGCCAATTGGCCAATGAGGTCAAGCAAACCATGCGTGACCACCCCGATATGCGCGGCGTGAACGACAACTGGAATGAGTCCGTCAAAGCCCTGCGCCTGTCGGTGGACCAAGACAAAGCCCGCGCCCTGGGTGTGAGCAGCCAGGCCATTGCCCAGGCCAGCCAAATTCTGCTCACCGGCAGCACCATCGGCCAGTACCGTGAGGGCGACAAGCTGATTGCCATTGAGCTACGCGCCCCCCAGTCCGAGCGTGAAACTTGGCAAGCACTAGAGGCCGCCTACGTCCCCAGCGCCAGCGGCCAAGCCGTGCCACTGCTGCAAGTAGCGCGTCCGCAGTTTGAATGGGAGTGGGGCGTGCTCTGGCGGCAAGGCCGCGATTACGCCATTACCGTGCAAGGCGATGTACGCGCTGGCCTGCAAGGTGCGACCTTGACCAATGCCCTACTGCCCACGCTGCGCGATTTAGAACAGCGCTGGCAGCAAGAGGGCAAGCGCGGCTACCGCATAGAGGTAGCGGGCGCGGTGGAAGAAAGCGCCAAGGGCGCATCCGCCATTGTTGCGGGCTTGCCGGTGATGCTGTTTGTGGTCTTTACCCTGCTGATGCTGCAACTGCACAGCTTTAGCCGCGCGGTGCTGGTATTTTTGACAGGGCCTTTGGGCATTGCCGGGGTGGCAGCGGCGTTGCTGGTGCTTGACCGCCCCTTTGGCTTTGTCGCCCTGCTGGGGGTGATTGCCCTGATGGGCATGATTCAGCGTAACGCCGTCATCCTCATCGACCAGATTGAAACCGACCGTGACCACGGCGTGCCCACCTGGGATGCAATTGTGGAAGCCGCCGTGCGCCGCCTGCGCCCGATTGCGCTGACCGCAGCCGCAGCTGTGCTGGCGATGATTCCGCTCTCGCGTAGTGTGTTCTGGGGGCCAATGGCAGTAGCCATCATGGGCGGCTTGATAGTGGCCACTGTGTTGACCTTGCTGGGCCTGCCTGCCATGTATGCCGCATGGTTCAAGGTGCGCAAGCCAGCGGCAGAGCCACTGGCTGAAGCAAGAAGTGCTTAAAGAGGTAAAAACACTGCTACAATCTGCGGCTTGACCTAATTAGCGCGGGTGGCGAAATTGGTAGACGCACCAGGTTTAGGTCCTGACGCCTTCACGGGCGTGGGGGTTCGAGTCCCCCCCCGCGCACCACGACTAGATATGGCTACATGCAGCCATACCTCACAAAAAGCCCGTTTCCCCTATGGAGACGGGCTTTTTTTGTGGGCTTCTGAGCTGCTGCGTTCTACTGCTGTTTGCTCAATATTTGGTAGTCATCACGCTTTTTTCCCGCAACCAATCCCGCGCGGATGCGGGGCCTCAATCAGGCAAGTATTGCGCCAAGGCCGCAAAGCTGGGCAGGTTGAGTTGTGGCGCTGCTGCTGCGTAGGGCCAGGGGCTTTGCGTGGGGTTAATCCATGCGGCTTGCATGCCGACATTCAAAGCGCCTTGCATATCCAAGGCGGCATCGTCGCCAATGTGCAGTATGGCCTGTGGGGGCACTCCTGCCGCTGCCGCGCCTGCCAGGAAGATGGCGGCATCAGGCTTGGCTGCCCCGGTGCTGATGGCATTGCAAGCAGCGTGAAACAGGTGGCCAATGCCAATTTGCTGCACATCGGCATTGCCATTGCTCAAGGCCACTACGGGATAGCGGGCGGCCAGTTGCTCCAGAGCGGGCAAAGCGCCTTCAAAAAAACTGACCTGCTGGCGTGCCTGGAAGTAGATGGCAAAGGCGGGTTCAGTCAGGGCAGCGGCATTTTCACCACATTGCACCAAGGCGGCGCTAATCAGGCGGCGGCGCAGGGTGCTGAAGTCAATGCGCTGCGCCTCGGGCAGGGCTTGCCATACTTGCTTGCGCAGGGTGGTCAAGCGCTCCTTATCGCCCCAAAGCTGGGCAGTTTGCGGGGCGTGCTGGGCAAACCATTGCTGCAAAGCGGCTTCGGTCTGCTGAATGACGGGCTTGGTTGGCCACAGGGTGTCGTCCAAATCCAGAGTAATAGCGCGTATGCGCGACCAGTCCAGGGTATTGGGGGCAAGTGGGGTGGTAGTAACAGTCATGGCCTGAGTATTTCACACTGGGGAAGCCGCCCAGCCTGCTAGGTGTTGCTGTGCCAGCTCGGCCAGCATATCCATACCGCTGCTGCTGTCGTTCAGGCAGGGGATGTAGTCGAATGCTTGGCCGCCTGCTTCTAAAAACACCTCACGCACTTCCATGTTGATTTCTTCCAGCGTCTCCAGGCAGTCGCTGGCAAAGCCGGGGCAAATCAGCTCCACGCTGCGCGTGCCCGCTTGCGCCAGGGCTTGCACGGTTGGCTCGGTATAGGGTTGTAGCCACTGCGCTGGGCCAAAGCGCGATTGGAAGGTGACGCTGTACGCCTGCGGCTCTAGCCCCAGCGCCTGTGCCAGCAAGGCGGCGCTGCGCTGGCATTGGGCGGCGTAGGGGTCGCCCAGTTCTACGTTGCGCTGGGGAATGCCGTGAAAGCTCATCACCAAGTGTTCGGCGCGTTGCCCTTTTTGCTGCCAGTGCTGGCGCACGCTGTCGGCCAAGGCGGCGATGTAGCCTGGGTGGTCGCAATAGTCGTTAACAAAGCGCAGTTCTGGATAGTGGCGCGAGCGCCCCACCCAGGCAGCCACCGCATCGAACACGCTGGCCGTGGTGGCCGCGCAGTATTGCGGGTAGAGGGGCAGCACCAGTACGCGCTGCACGCCCTGGCCTTGCAGGGTTTGCAATTGCTTGGCGATGGCGGGCTGGCCGTAGCGCATGGCGGGCAGCACGGGAATGCCCCAGGGCTGTAGGCGCTCTTGCAGCAGTTGCGCTTGGCGCTGCGTCCACACTGCCAGGGGGGAGCCTTGCTCGGTCCAGACGCTGGCGTATTTGGCGGCGGCCTTGCGCGGGCGCACTTGCAAAATCACCCCGCGCAAAATGATTTGCCACAGCAGGCGGGGGATTTCCACCACCCTGGGGTCGGACAGAAATTCCGCCAGATAGCGGCGCAGCGCCGCCGGTGTGGGCGCATCGGGCGTGCCCAGATTGCACAGCAGGATGGCGCAGGGGCGCGATGGGGCTTGGGGTTCGGATTGGGCGATGGCGGTGTTGGTGTTCATGGTGCTTTCAGGATTTGTTGCAAGGCGCTATCGAGTTGGGGGTATTGCCAGCGGTAGCCTGCCGCTTGCAGGCGCTGCGGGCTGAGGCGCTGGCCGCCCAGTAGCAGGGTGGACATTTCGCCCAACAACAGGCGCAGCACCCAAGCGGGGGCGGGCAGCAGCGCCGGGCGGTTCAGGGTCTGTGCCAGGGTGCGGGTGAAGTCGGCATTGCGCACCGGCTCGGGGGCGCAGGCGTTGTAGATGCCTTGGCTGTCAGGGTGGCGCAGCAGGTGGTCGAAGATGGCGACTAGGTCTTGCAGATGAATCCACGGCATCCACTGCTGGCCGCTGCCCAAGCGCCCGCCCAAGCCCCAGCGAAACGGTGGCAGCAAGCGTGCCAACATGCCGCCTTGCGCAGCCAGCACCGGGGCAATGCGCAGCACGGCCACTCTGCTTCCCGCTTGGCTGGCGCGGTGGGCGGCTTGCTCCCAGGCCATGCACAACTCGCTGCCAAAGTCTTGGCTGGCGGCGGGGCTGGATTCGTCCAGCGGCGTATCGCCACCGTCGCCATACCAGCCTACGGCTGAGGCTGATAGCAACAGACGCACAGGCTGCACCTGGCGCGCCATCCAATCCACCAGCGTTTCTGTTTGCTGGATGCGGCTGCGCCACAACACATCACGCCGGGCGGCTGTCCAGGGGCGGTCGGCAATGCCTGCACCGGCCAGATTGACGACCACATCCACCGGTGCAGACAGGCGCAGTGCTGTGAAATCATCCAGCTGGGCAATGCCGCTTGCGCCGCTGCATATCCCCGCCACTTGGGCGGGCTGGCGGCTCAACACCGTGAGTTGATGCCCCTGGCGATGCCAGTGCTGGCACAGGGCGCGGCCAATCAGACCTGTGCCGCCGGTGAGCAGAATGTGCATGGGGTGTTTTCCTTCAATGGCTGGATGTGTGTGCGGCGGGCGCTGCTTGGGCATGGCTGCGCCACTGGGCCACCAAGGTGGCCAAGGCGGTGAGTGGTTGGCTGGCTGTGATGCCCGGCAGCGCTTTGTCGTACAGAACGGGGCAAGCGCCGCCTACCCAAAGGGCCGTGGCGGCAGGCAGTTGGCGGCGCAAAGCCTGCAACTGCGCCAGCACCGGCGGGCCGCTGTGTTGGGCGGTAAAGCTCAAGGCCACCACATCAGCGCGGTGCGCCAGGGCGGCCTGCAACACATCGGCCAAGGGAGTGTTCACCCCCAGAGAGATGCAGGCACAGCCCTCCAAGGCCAGCAGTGCTTCCACCATCAACAGTCCCAGGCCATGCTGCTCGGGTGGCAAAGTGGTCAGCAACACACGTGGGCGTGCTGCCAAGGCGCTGCCGGGGGTGGCTTGCAAACCGGCAATGGCCGGGCGCAGCACGCTGGTGAGAACCTCGGTAAACAGGTGTTCCTGAAACACCTCCAAAACCCCTTGCGCCCAGGCATCGCCCACCGCTGTGGTCAAAGGGGCGACCAGCTCCAGCACGAAGCGCTCCAGCCCCTGGCGCATCAGGCCGTGGTGCAAGGCATGGCGCAAAGCCTGGGCATCGTGCTGGTGCAGAGCTTGCAGATAGGGGGTGAAGTCGGGGGCAAAGTCGGCTTCAGTTGCGCCAAGGTCTTGGTTTGTCCTGGAAAAATGGAATGTAGAGGGAATGGCCTTGGCGGTGCTGGATGGCTGCTGCGCCAGCAAAGCCTCCAGTGTGGCGATGCCCTGTCCAACGATTTTTCTGGGGCGCAACCCCCTGGCCAGCAAGCGGCCAATCAACTGCAACTGCCGTACTTGCGTGGCTGGGTATTGGCGCTTTCCCTGAGCATCGCGCAGGGGTTGGGGGAAGTTGTAGCGCCGCTCCCAAATGCGTAAAGTGTCTTTTGCCAAACCGGTTTCGCGCTCGACAGCGGCAATCGGCAAGACCGTGGCAGAAGAAAAAGACGGTGGCATAAAAAAGGGCAGGGCATTGGTTTTTGCGATATT
>CAZMMM010000055.1:0-8484 GCA_964567385.1 uncultured Comamonas sp. | reverse complement strand
CCCTCGAATGCCGGAATCAAAATCCGGTGCCTTAACCAACTTGGCGACTCCCCTACACTGGCTTTCTGCCCAAGCAGAACACCGGTATAAGCATTTTTCAATCTTGCACCCAGCTATAAAGAGGATGCTGCTGCAGGTTTTCACATACTTGCAACACACAGCCTTCAGTCACCGAACCAAACGCTGCGCTTTGTGTTTTTTCCAGCTTGGCAAACACTGCACTGCCAGAACCCGTCATTCTACCCTGTAAACCTTGGCGCTGAAGAAAAGTCAGCACTTTTTCAATTTCTGGACACAGGATTTGAGCCACGGTTTGCAAATCATTGCGGCCAAATTGGTAATGACCGCCTTCGTATGCTGCAAAGCCAGCGATTGTAACCTGTTTTGTATCACGCTGGAGCGATGGGTGGCTAAAAATTCGCCCCGTCTCCAGCCCAGCAGCGGGTTTGAGCACGACAAAGCGGGCATCAGGCAGGGCTGCTGCACCGCACAAGGGCTGTATGCGCTCGCCCACGCCCTCTACCCAGGCATTGCGGCCGTGGATGAAGAAGGGCACATCCGCGCCCAATGTCAGGCCAATGCGGGCCAGCTCGCTACGGCTCAAGCCCAGACCCCAGAGGCGGTTGAGCGCCAGCAAGGTACTGGCCGCATCGGAAGAGCCGCCCCCCAAGCCCGCCTGCGCTGGCAAGCGTTTGTCCAAGTGAATATGCACGCCCTGCTGGCAACCGGTAGCCACCTGCAAAGCGCGGGCAGCCCGCACACACAAGTCATCGGCCGGCAGGTTAAGGGCTTGGTTCTGGGTTTGGCCACCAACGTCGCTACGCCCAATCTCGGGGCTGCTGAGGCGCTCAAAGTGCAGGCGGTCGCACCAGTTGAGCAGCATAAAAACCGATTGCAGCAAGTGATAGCCATCGCTGCGCCTGCCTGTAATGTGCAAAAACAGGTTGAGCTTGGCGGGTGCTGGAACATCGTAGAGCGTACGCATGGCAGGCATTTTGCGGGATGGGCCTGGGCTTGGCGGGGTTTACTCAGCTGCCGAGGCTTCCTGCAGCACCACCCGTAACTGGGTTCTAGGCAGGGGCTGCAAGCGCTGCGCCACTATGCGGCCTTGGTGATAGCGGCTGAGGTCTGCCTGCCAGCCTTGGGCCTGTGCGCTGTGGCCTTGCAGCCAAGCAAACAAGGCGGCAATTGGTATTTCTGCCCCCAAGCTGCGCTCCACCAGCTCTGCCAAGGATGGAGATTCCCATTGCTTCTGCCCCTGCTGCAACCAAGCCCTTTGGGGCTGCCACTGCAAGCGCGCCACTTGATTGCCCAAAGGGTTGAAGACTTCTAGCAGCCCTTGCTGCGGATTGCCTTGCAAGAAGAAACTGGCGCTCAAGGACTGGGCTATGCTGCCATCGGTATCAAACACCTGGAGGCCCAAACGTCCACGCCACACATCGCTCTGGACGGTTTGCCGCACGGCCTCGGGCGCGGCGCAGCCCGTCATGGCTAGCAGGGCCCCGGCAGCCACTACCCCGGCTCCATGCAGCAGCCTGCGTCTACTGGTGCTTGCAACCATCACTTGCCCACCTTTAGGCGCTGCAAAGTCTCTAGCAACACTGGGTTATGCGGCCCGCGCTGCTGGGCTTGGCGCCAAATCTGCTGGGCGCGCTCCTGCTGGCCTAGCGCCCACAGCACCTCGCCCAAGTGCGTGGCAATTTCTACATCCTCACGCAGGCTGTAGGCCCGCTCTAGCAGGGTAAGGGCTTGCTCCAGGTTGCCTTGGCGGTATTCCAGCCAGCCCAGGCTGTCGGTGATGTAGGCATCATCTGGAACAAAAGACAGGGCTTTTTGAATCAGGCTGCGCGCCTCATCCAAGCGCACACCCCGGTCGGCTAGGGAGTAGCCCAGGGCGTTATAGGCATGGTGAAAATCTGGCTGCTTCGCCACAATGCCGCGCAGCAAGCGTTCCATCTCGTCAAACTGCTCTACTTTTTCAGCCAATAGAGCCGCCTCGTAGGCGATTTCCGGGTTATCCGGGTAGTCGCCATGCAGGTTTTTTTGCAGGGCATAAGCATCGGCAAAGCGCTCTGCCTCACGCAGCAGCTGCACTTGTGCCTGGCGTTTGCGCACCGCCTGTGCGGTAGTGCGCACGGGTACGGCATCCAGCAGGTCTTGGGCTTCTTTGACTGCGCCCTGGCGCACAAGCACCGTGGCACGCAGGCTTTGGACGGTAAAATCCTCTTGCTCCTCTGGCAGGCGCTGCAACCAGTAGGCCGCACGGGCGTTTTGCTGGCTCTGCAAGGCTAAGCGCGCGCCCAACAAGCTGGCCTGCTGGTTCAGGTGCTGCTGCTGGCTGACATCAGCCACCCTGCCTAGCAACGGCAGCAAGGCCTGCAAAGATTGCTCGGCCTGGTCCATCTGCCCCAGCTGGGCCTGTACGCTGGCAAGCAGCAGCCAAGCATCAGGCAGATCTGGCGCTTGGGCTGTAACGGCTTGCAGCTCAGTGAGCGCTTGTGCCAGCCTTTGGCGGTCAACCAGCACCCGCGCATACGCCATGCGAATCGTCGCCGAGGGGCTGTGCTGCAAATAGCCTTGCACCAGGGACTCGGCCTTTGTCTCTCCGCCCTCCATCAGCTCTAGTGCTAGCAGGGCGGCAGCACCGTTATTGGGGTTTAAGCGCTGGGACTGTAAAGCAGCATCCAAAGCCAGGCTTTGCTGCTCAGCGGCCAGGCGCATATGCCCCAGCATGGCCCAGGCAGCAGGCGCGGCTTCAGGGTTGGCCAAGTCATCTTGCAAGGCTTGCTCAACCACTTGCGCAGCCAGAGCCTTGTCACTGACGCGGCGATACAGCTGGGCAATGCCTAGATACACGGCAGAGCGGGCGCTGGGCTCAGTGGCTGCCAGTTCGCGGCGCAAGGGCTCTACCGAGTCTTCCACACGGTTGAGCATCAGCATGATTTGCAGCTCATAGCGATTGGCATCGCGCGACTCTGGGAAGGCTTGCTGCCAAGCCTGCGCAGCTTGCAAAGCCATCTGCCCGGCGCGCGCCTGCAACGCCATATCTACCGCGCGGCGGTAGAGCTGGGAAGAATGCATGCGCCTGGCGGCATCGAGCATCAGCGCCGTGGCATTGCGCACATCCCCCGTGCTGGCCGATAGCTCGCCCAGCAACACGCCATAGAGCATCTCAGCATCAAAGGCCGCTTGCTGGGCTTGGGCATCGCTTTCAAGGGCGGACTGCTGGGCCTGCTGCTCAGGTAAAGAGGCTGTAGAGGTACATGCCGACAAAGCAGCCAGCGCCACCACAGCGCCCCATAGGCGGGTGTTCAAGCGGCCAGCGTCAATGCCAAAGCCTGTAAAAAAAGGGCGGTTCGATGAAGCCATCGGCCCATAATAATCTAAGCCCAAGCCCTCCCCTTGGCTTGGCCCTTCTTTTTCTCTGCGTTTTTACCCCACCATGCCTGAATTACCTGAGGTTGAAGTTACCCGCCGCAGCTTTGCCCAAGCCATTGCTGGGGCACAGATTCACAGCGCCCGTTTGGGCAAGCCCCTGCGCTGGCCCTTGGGTTGTGCGCCAGAGGATTTGATAGGCCGCCAAGTGCAGCAAGTGCGTCGGCGTGGCAAATACCTTTTAATGGACTTGAGCCAGGGTATGCTGATGCTGCACCTGGGCATGTCCGGCAGCCTGCGCTTTGCCTCCACCCTGCCCGCCCCTGGTGTGCATGACCATTTTGACCTGCACACCAGCCAAGGCGTTTTGCGCCTGCACGACCCCCGGCGCTTTGGTGCGGTGCTGGCCGTGCAGGGCGAGGCCGACCCCATTGCCCACAAGCTCTTGCACCAGCTGGGCATGGAGCCGCTAGACCCCAGCAGCTTTACCTGGCCGCGCTTTGCCGCAGGACTGAAGGCCAGCAGCAGCCCTATCAAAACCTTGCTACTAGGCGGCAAGCTGGTCGTGGGCGTGGGCAATATCTACGCCAGCGAGGTGTTGTTTCACAGCCGCATCCATCCTGAAACACCGGCGTGCGCCATCAGTAGCATCAAGGCCAAGCGCCTGTTTCACGCCATCACCCAAGTGCTAGAACAAGCCGTGCAGCTAGGCGGCTCTACCCTGCGCGACTTTGCCAGCAGCGATGGCATGCCCGGCCACTTTCAGCTGCAAGCCTTGGTGTATGGCCGCCAGCACGCACCTTGCCACCACTGCGCCACCCCTATTGCCGTACTGCGCCAAGGCCAGCGCAGCAGCTACTATTGCCCACAGTGTCAAAAAAAGTAATCACAATACCCACCATGGACAGATTAACCCGCAAGCGGCAGGAGGCACAGCATGGCAGGCTCTTTCAACGCACAGTTTGACCAGCTGGGCCAATGGCGCAAGAGCTTTGCAAGCCAGCTCGCGCAATACCGCACTTGGCTGGCAGAGCAAGAGCTACTGGATGCCGCCGTACAAGAGCACCTAGAGCGGCTAGAGCACCAGCTGCGCAACGACAAGGTCTGCGTGGCCTTTGTGGCCGAATTCTCACGCGGCAAGTCTGAGCTGATTAACGCCGTCTTTTTTGCCCACTATGGGCGGCGCATCATGCCCGCCTCGCCAGGGCGCACCACCATGTGCCCCACTGAGCTGATTTACGACCCGCAACTGCCCGCCTGCCTGCGCCTGCTCCCCATAGAAACACGCGAGCAAGCCTACAGCCTGGCCCAATGGCGCAGCCGCCCCAGCACCTGGGTGCAATTGCCGCTGGACGAAAACAACCCCGAGCAAATGGCCGCCCAAATCGCCAAGGTGGCCGAGACACGCAAAGTCAGCATTGATGAGGCGCGCAATCTGGGCTTTTGGAACGATGCCCTGCCCCAGGACAACCCCATGACCGATGCCCAAGGCATGGTGGAAGTACCACGCTGGCGCCATGCCCTGGTAAATATAGCCCACCCCTTATTGCAGCAGGGCTTGATTATTTTGGATACCCCAGGCCTGAACGCTGTGGGTGCAGAGCCAGAGCTAACCGTTAACCAAATCGCCCAAGCCCATGCCGTGGTGTTTTTGCTGGCGGCAGATACCGGCGTGACCAAATCAGACCTGGCCATTTGGCGCGAGCACCTGCTGCCCAGCCACCGCGAGGGCGAGTCCCATTTGGTCGTGCTCAATAAAATCGATGCCCTGTGGGGCAGCATGGACTCGCGCACCGAAATCCAGGCCCAGCTGGCCCGCCAGCGCCAGCAATGTGCGGAAATGCTCAAAATCTCCCCCCAGCGCATCCTGCCCCTGTCAGCCCAAAAAGGCATGCTGGCCAAAATAGAAAGCCAGGCCGAACTGCTCAAAGAAAGCGGCCTACCCGCCTTTGAAGATGCGCTGGCCCAAGGCATCCTGGCCCACCGCCAAAGCATTCTGCGCTCTGCTGTAGTTGATGGCGTAGAGCAAACACGCAAACAGGTGCAGCGCAGCATTCACATCCGCCGCCGCGACCTGGATGAGCAAATGCTAGAGCTCAACAGCCTGCGCGGCAAAAACGCCACCGTCATCGACACCATGCGCCAGCGCATCGAGCAAGAGCAAAAAAGCTTCGAAGCCAGCAGCACCCGCATCCTGGCGCTGCGCACCATCCATCTACGCCTGATGAATCAGGCTTTCCAGCATTTGGGCGCGACCTCCCAGCGCCGCGAGCTAGAGCAGCTCACCCAGGCGCTAGAGCATTCCGGCCTAAAGCTGGGGGTGCGCAAAGTCTATGCCTCCACCTTTGAGCGCCTGCGCGAGCTGGGCGGTAAGGTACGCGCAGCCACCACCGAGGTGCAGGCCATGCTGGGCGGCAGCTTTAAGGATTTGAACGCCGAGTTCGGCTTTTCCCTGCTGCCCCCCGAGGGTTTGGAGTTCACCCATTTTGACCAAGCGCTTGACCAGCTGGAGCAAAGCTATTTGCAATACTTGGGCTTTGGCCATGTGCTCAAGCTGGCCCACCCGCTGTTTGCCGAGCGCCTGATTAAAGCCCTGGGCATGCGCCTGCGCAGCATTTTTGAAGAGGCGGCCAACGAGTTGGATGTGTGGAGCAAAGCCGCCACAGCCCAGCTCGATGCCCAGCTCAAAGAGCGCCAGCGCAGTTTTACCCGCCGCTTGGAAGCAGTAGAGCGTATTCAGCAAGCTACTGGCGGCCTGCTAGAACATATTGCCGCGCTGGAGCAGTCCGAAGCCCACCTGCAAAGCCTGGAGCAAAAGCTGGCGCAATGGAGCCAGCAACTGCTAGACCTGCCCCATATCGGCAACAGCAGCCGAGAGCGAAACACGCCAGAGGCCAACACTTGAGCCGCCAGCACCCCTCCGCAGACCCCAGCCCCGCTCTGCCCCCGCGCATCGCCCCCGCCGTAGTCGCATGGCAGCGCAGCCATGGCCGCCAGCATCTACCCTGGCAGCACAGCCGCGAGCCTTACCGCGTCTGGCTGTCTGAAATCATGCTGCAACAAACCCAAGTGGCTACAGTGCTGAACTACTATTCGCGCTTTTTGCAGCAACTGCCCGATGTGCAAAGCTTGGCCGCCGCCCCGCAAGACCAGGTCATGGCACTGTGGAGCGGCCTGGGCTACTACAGCCGCGCCCGCAACTTGCACCGCTGCGCCCAAGTGGTGGTAGAGCAGCATGGCGGCCAGTTTCCGCGCAGCAGCGCTGCCTTGGCGCAATTGCCCGGCATTGGGCGCTCTACCGCAGCGGCCATTGCGGCCTTCTGCTTTGATGAACGTGCCGCCATTTTGGATGCCAACGTCAAACGGGTGCTTACCCGCGTACTGGCTTTTGGCCAAGACCTGGCCAGCAGCGCCAACGAAAAAGCCCTATGGCAACTGGCCGAGCAGCTTCTGCCAGAAAGTCCCGCTAACGCCCCCAGCAACCACCACAGCGACATGCCCGCCTACACCCAGGGCTTGATGGACTTGGGAGCCAGCATCTGCCTACCGCGCCAGCCGCAGTGCCTGCTCTGCCCCCTACTCAGCATGTGCCGCGCCGCCCAAGCGGGGCAGGCCAGCGACTACCCCGTCAAAACCCGCAAGCTCAAGCGCCGCAGCGAAAGCTGGTGGCTGCTACTCATGCGCAACAGCGCCAATGCCGTCTGGCTAGAGCGCCGCCCCAGCCAAGCCAGCGGGCGCGGCATCTGGGCGGGGTTGCACAGCCCACCCATCTACACCAGCGAAGATGCGCTGCAACAAGCGCTAGCCGAACGGGGTTTGGCCCATGCCCCGCGCCAACACCTAGCGGCGCAACTGCATGTACTCACCCATCGCGACTTGCATCTGCACCCTGTGATTGTGGAAATAGCGCAAGAGGGGCTGACGGTTGCAGAGCCAGTACCCGACCAAACGCTTGCCAGCGCCACAGCCGCCGAAGGGCAATGGTGGTCTGCCCATGCTTGGGGGAGTTTGGGGCTGCCTGCGCCGGTGCGCTTGTTGTTGGAGCAGCTATATAGCCGCTAACCGCTGCAAGCGCTCAAACTTCGCCAGTAGCTGCTCGCGGCTTTCTACATGGTCGGGGTGAACGGGGATGCAGGAGACGGGGCAGACCTCCATGCACTGCGGCTGGTCGAAGTGGCCTACGCATTCTGTGCATTTGTCTGGGTCAATCACGTAATAATCAGCCCCCATAGAGATTGCCTGATTGGGGCACTCAGGCTCGCACACGTCGCAATTGATGCATTCGTCGGTGATGGTGAGTGCCACTGCACTACTCCTTTTTTTGTATCCTTGGCAGTTTTTGCGCCAGCCACTGCCCGTCAGTGTTAACCGCTAGGGGCGCGGCGGCCATTATCGGCAGCTTGCGATACACCCAATCGCCTTGCGGACTCCACACTCTCCCCTTCTTCTATCCCACTCTTGCCCATGTTTGCCTATTTTGTGCGGCGCAGCTTTTCTATGCTGCTGACTTTGCTGGCTACGTCAGCGCTGGTGTTCGTAGTGCTGGACTGGTTGCCCGGTAATGCCGCTCAGGTGCTGATGGGCGCAGATGCCGACCCCCAGGCCGTGGCTGCTCTGGCCGAGCAACTGGGCTTGCAGCACAGCGCCTGGCAGCGCTATAGCCAGTGGCTGCTGGGGCTGGCGCAAGGCGATTGGGGCGAGAGCTATGCCTACAGCCAGCCCGTGCTGCCTCTGCTGCTAGAGCGCTTGGCGCTCACCCTGCCACTGGCCTTGCTGGCGATGGCCGTTAGCGCTGTGCTGGCGTTGGTGGTGGGCATGGCAGCGGCGGCTTGGCATCCACGCCCAGCGGCAACAGGCTTGATGGCGGTGGCGCAACTGGGCATGGCCGTTCCCAGCTTTTGGCTAGCGATGCTGTTGATTATGTGGTTTGCCATTCACTTGCAATGGCTGCCTGCGGGTGGTTTTCCGGGTTGGAGTGCGGTAGAAGGCGGCGGTCTGTGGCCTGGCTTGCAGGCCCTGATACTGCCCACTCTGGCCTTGGCTGCCGTGCAGGCTGCGGTGCTGGCGCGGTTAAGCCGCTCTGCCATTTTGGAGGTGCTGCAAGAAGAC
>CAZMMM010000054.1:4930-8540 GCA_964567385.1 uncultured Comamonas sp. | reverse complement strand
CCATCGGGCACGCTGGGGGCATCGAGCACATAGTATTCATGCGCCCATTGCAGCAGTTGCTGGCGCAGGGCGGCGGCTTGGGCGGCTGGCGTGGTGCTATCAGTGGTGCTGGGGGCGGCTGCATCCAGGCCAAACAGGGGCAAGGTGTCTGGCATGGCAGTTAGCTAAACAGGCGGCGTGCCAGCATGGAGCCTGCGGCCAGGTTGCGGCTGCTCAGGGTGGTGTAGTAGTTTTCCAGGTCTTGGCCAATTTGGGCCAGCAGCTCGGGAGCGACGACGTTGCCCGAGGCATCGCACAGCACAGCGTCCATATCCTGTGCCAGCGCATGCAGGATTTGGCACATCAGGCCAAAGGGCGCCAGCTCAGGGGCTACTTGCGGTACGTCCAGGCTCATGCTGATTTCATAGATGGCAGTGCGATCCAGGTCTTCGGCCTGGGCGGCTTCGGGGTCAAAGGCCAGGCTAAGGATGCTCTCGCCCTGCACGCTCCCGGGTAGATACATGCGCCCGGGGGCTGCCACAGGCACAAAGCCGTGGGTGGCCACCTGTTGGTCGATGTAGCCCGTGCTCCAGGCGGTGCGGCGTGGGCGCAGGGTAAAGCTCAACTGGATGTCTTGCTGGGCAGCAAAAGCATCCAGCTCGCGGGCGCGGGCCACTTCTTCCAGCATGTCGGGCAGCTCTACGCGTGCGCCCAGGCTGTCGGCCAGGTCTTGCACCTTGTGGGCAAATTCAGAGAACTCAATGTCATTGAGCGGGCCCAGGCGGTTGGCCAGCTGCACCCCGGCTTGCAGGTAGCCGTATTGCTGGTCGGCATGCACCTCTTCCCACTGCTGGCTTTGCATGGCTTTGCCTTCTACCTGAAAAGGCTTGCTGCCCGCGCGTTTGGTGAGCGGCAGGGTTTGCAAAATTACATGCCCTGCCATGGGCTGGGGCAAAACGATGGTGGCAATCGCATCAAGCAAGGGGCTAAGGGCGGGGCGCTGCTCGCTGCCAGCCTGGGCTGCTGCCCCTGCCTGGCGGGTAGCGGCAGGCACGGCCAAAGGGGGCAGATTGTCTTGAACGGCCTGGGGGGGCTGAGGGGGCTGGGCCGCAGGCGGGGCAACATCTTCTGCACTGTGCAGCACAGGGTCGTGGCGCGGCGCGGTGCTGCCGCCCATGCCAGGGGGCTGGGGGTTACGCTTTTTAGGGGCATTGCGGCGGGTTTGCCAGGCGTTGTAGGCCAGCACCAAGCCCAATAGCAACAGGCCCAGTACCGCCAGACTGATTTGGAAAGTACTCATGGAGTTTCGGCTTTCACTTCTTTGTTCTTTATGGAAAACGATGCGGACAGCCGTGAATTAAAGGCACAGGCTGCATTGTGGCGTTTTTTACGCCAGCGGTTGACATCTTGCGCGGGTATGCCCGCATTTTCCCCCAGTATGACCACCAGTTTTACATACAGTGCATATACCTTCTGTTGCGCAGTCAGACCTCTGCCATTGACAGGGCGGCCTGCATGTCCACCGCCACAATGCGCGATACGCCCTGCTCCTGCATGGTCACGCCCACCAGTTGCTCGGCCATTTCCATAGCGATTTTGTTGTGGCTGATGAACAGGAACTGTGTGCCGCTGCTCATCTTTGCCACCAGCTTGGCGTAGCGCTCGGTGTTGGCATCGTCCAGCGGCGCGTCCACTTCATCCAGCAAGCAAAACGGCGCGGGGTTGAGTTGGAAGATAGCAAACACCAGCGCAATCGCCGTCAGCGCCTTCTCCCCGCCAGATAGCAGGTGGATGGTTTGGTTCTTCTTGCCCGGCGGCTGCGCTATCACTTGCACACCGGCTTCCAGCACCTCGTCACCCGTCATGATGAGTTTGGCTTGGCCGCCACCAAACAGGTCGGGGAACATCTGGCCAAAGTGCGCATTCACGGTATTGAACGTGCCCAGCAGCAGCTCGCGGGTTTGCGCGTCGATTTTTTCAATTGCGCCCAGCAGGGTTTGCATGGCCTGGGTTAAGTCCTCAACCTGCGCATCTAAAAAGCCTTTGCGCTCTTGCGCCAGTTGCAGCTCTTGCAGGGCGGCTAGGTTGACTGCACCCAGGGCGGCAATGTCGCGGTGCAGGCGGTCAATTTCGGCTTGCAGGCCGTGCAGGCGCACGTTGCCTTCGGTAATGGATTGGGCAAGGGCGGCCAAATCCGCCCCGGCCTCTTCCAGTTGTTGGGTGAATTGGCTACTGCCCAGGCTGGCGGCCTGCTCGCGCAGTTGGAAGTCGGTAATGCGCTGGCGCATGGGCTCCAGCTCGCGCTGGATGTGGGTGCGCTGCTCTTCCATGGTGCGCAGTTGCTGCGCCAGGGCTTCGTACTGCTGGCGGCACTCGCTCAGGGCTTGCTCGCGCTCGGTTTGCAGTTCAAGGGCTTGTTGCAGGCCGCCTTGGGCGGCAGCGTCGCTCAGGCGCTCTTGCTCGGCTTGGGCGCGTTCGCGTTCTTGGGTAATTGCTTTGGCTTGTTCTTCGGCAGTTTGCAGGCTGCGCTGCAATTCGGCTTGGCGGGCTTGCAGGCTGCGCTCGCCAAACTGGGCTTCTTGCGCTTGGCGTTCCAGGCTGCGCAGTTGTTCGCGGCCTTGTTGCAGTTGCGCCTGGGCTTTGAGTACGGCTTCTTCGTCTTGGGCGTGGCGCTCTTGCTGTTCGGCCAGTTGCCAGTCGAGTTCTTCAAAACGGGCTTCGGCTTGGGCGCTGCGCTCTTCTAAGTCGGCCAGCAGGGTTTGCACTTCCTGCATGTCGGCGGCAATTTCTGCACTGCGGCTACGCGCCTGCTCGGCCTGTTGGGACAGGCGCAGCCACTGCACTTGCAGGCTGTGCGCTTGCTCGCGGCTGGCGCTGGCTTCGCGCCGCGCTGTGACTAGGCTGGCAGTGGTTTGCCCTAGGCGCTGGTCTGCACGTTGCAAGGCGGTTTGCGCGTCTTCCACCAGCAGTTGCTGGGCGCGTAGGGCTTTGCCCAGTTGCTCAATTTCCTGGGCGCGTGCCAGCAGCCCGGCCTGTTCGCTGTCTTGTGCGTAAAAGCCCAGGCTGTGCGCCGTCACCACATGGCCGCTAGCCAGATAAAGACTGTGGCCAGCGGGCAGTTGCTGGCGCTGCGCTAGGGCGGCATCCAAGCTATCGGCGCTGTGGCAGGTGGCCAGCCAGTCGGCCAGCACGGCGCGTAAGCCGTCGTCACCGACGCGCAGTTTGTGCACGAGGGCGTTCGTGGGCAGGATTTCGGGCAGCGCTGCGGGCGCTGGATGTGCTTGCTGGCTTGCACCAGCTTGGGCATAAAAGGCCAATCGCGCCGGGGGGGCTTCCTGCCCGCTGCCGCCGACAAAGCCGCGCACCGTCTCCAGGCGGCTGACTTGCAAAGCGCCCATGCGCTCGCGCAGGGCAGCTTCAATGGCATTTTCCCAGCCGGGTTCGACGGATAGCCGCGTCCACAGCCCTTGCAGGCTGTCCAGACCGTGCTGCGCTAGCCAGGGCTGGAGTTTTTCATCGACCTTGAGTTTGTCTTGCAGGGCTTGCAGGGCTTGCTGGCGGGCGGCCAGTTCGGCCTGGCGGGCGCTTTGCTGGTTGAGCTGGCTTTGGCAGTCGCGCCGCGCATCTTCCA
>CAZMMM010000054.1:0-4830 GCA_964567385.1 uncultured Comamonas sp. | reverse complement strand
TGGCGGGCGCTTTGCTGGTTGAGCTGGCTTTGGCAGTCGCGCCGCGCATCTTCCAGGGCGGGCAGGCTGTCTTGCAGTTCGGCCAGGGTGGCTTCGGCCAGCTCGGCTTCTTCGGCAGCTTGCTGGTGGCTGGCTTGCAGAGTTTGCAGCGCCTGGGTATCGGGGGTTTGCAGCGCTTGGCTGTCGCCACGCAGGCGCTCTAGGCGGCTTTGCTGCTGGCGGCTTTGCTCTTGCAGGCTGCGCTGCTCGGCGGCCAGCACTTGGATTTGCTGCTGCACTTGCGCCGCTTGGCGCTGTTGTTGCTGCGCTTGCACTTGGGCGCGGTGCAGGGCTTCTTCCCAGTCGGGCAGGCGCATGGCTTGCTCTTCGACCTGGGCGGCCAGCAGTTCGGCCTGTTCTTGGGCATCTACGCCGCTGGCGGCAATGTCTTCCAGTTCGGCCTGGGCTTCTTCCTGGCGCTGTTGCCAGAGTAGGCTTTGCTCATCCAACTGTTGCAGGCGCTGGACGATGCGCTCGCGCCCCTGCACCACGTAGCGGATTTCTGCCTCCAGCTTGCCCACTTCGGCGCTGGCCTGGTAGAGCGCGGCCTGCGCCTGGCTGACGGCATCGTTGGCGCTGTAGTGGGCTTGGCGCTGGGTTTCTAGTTCGGCCTCTAGGTGGCGCAGTTGCGCCATGCCTGCTTCCAGGGCGTTGACGGCTTCCAGCCCCTGGGCGCGGATGGCGGCTAGGTCGCCCTCGGCATCCTGCTTTTTCAGGAACCAGAGCTGGTGCTGCTTGAGGGTGGCGCTGTCGCTCAGGGCGTGGTATTGCGCGGCGACTTCGGCTTGCTGTTCCAGTTTTTCTAGCTGGCCGGAGAGTTCGCGCAGGATGTCTTCCACGCGGGTGAGGTTTTCTTCCGTGTCGCGCAGGCGGTTTTGCGTCTCGCGGCGGCGCTCTTTGTATTTGGATACACCAGCGGCTTCTTCCAGAAACAGGCGCAGCTCTTCAGGGCGGCTTTCGATGATGCGGCTAATCGTGCCCTGGCCAATGATGGCGTAGGCACGCGGCCCCAGCCCCGTGCCCAGAAACACGTCTTGCACATCGCGGCGGCGCACGGGCTGGTTGTTGATGAAGTAGTTGCTGCCGCCATCGCGGGTAAGCAGGCGCTTGACGGCAATCTCAGTGAACTGGTTCCACTGCCCACCGGCGCGGTGGTCGCTGTTGTCAAACACCAGCTCAACGCTGGCGCGGCTGGCGGGTTTGCGCTGGGTGGTTCCGTTAAAAATTACGTCCTGCATGGATTCGCCGCGCAGCTCGCTGGCCTTGGACTCGCCCAGCACCCAGCGCACGGCATCCATGATGTTGGATTTGCCGCAGCCGTTCGGCCCCACTACCCCCACCAACTGCCCCGGCAGCATGAACTGCGTAGGCTCGGCAAAGGATTTGAAGCCGGAGAGCTTGATGGATTGGAGACGCACCGCCCTTACCCTTCGGCTTGAGCCTGAGCTTGAGCCTGACCCTGTGCCTCCTCTACCCCTAATGCCTGCTCCCAGGGCTGGGGGCGGCCATACAGCCAGCCTTGCGCCAGGGCAATGCCATAGGGGCTGAGGGCGGTGTGCTGTGCTTCTGTCTCCACCCCTTCAGCCAGCACCTGACAGCCCCAGGCGTGTAGTTGCTCTGTGGTGTGGCGCAGCTCCTGGCTGGCAGCGTCCCCCAGGGTGGCGTGTTGCACTACGGTAATGCAGAGTTTGACTATTTCGGGGCGCAGCGCTTGGGCAGTGGCCAGGTCGGCAAAGCCGCAGCCGGTGTCATCCAACGCCAGGCGCACGCCTTGCTGGCGCAGGTGGCGCAGGCTGGTTTGCAGGCTTTGGGCTTCGTCCAGGGGCAGGTGCTCGGTCAGTTCCACCACGATGTTGCTATGCCCGCACAGGGACAGGCTGTCTGGCTGCTGCGCCCAGTGCTGCAAGGTTTGGGGGCCAAAGTTCAGCGTCAGGCATTGGCCTTGAGGCAAGCGCCCGGCAGTGCGCTGCAAGGCCAGTTGGGCGCAGCGCAGCTCCAGCGCCACGGTTTGCTGGCAGGCTTGGGCTGCGCCAAATAGCTGGTCTGGCCGCTCTAACGCAGAGCCTTGGGGGCCACGGCTCAGGGCTTCATAGCCAACGATGCGGCGGTCTGCCATGCGCACCACGGGTTGCAGCAGGGTGCGCAACGCGTTGTCATCGGCCATGATGGCCTGCAACTGCTGGGCCAGGTGCTTTTCTTCTTCCTCTGCCGCCGCTGCCGCTGCCTGCACGGCTTGCTCTGGCGCTGGTGTGCCCTGGGCTAGCCACTGCGCCCAGTCTTCCTGCTTGCAGGGCAAGACCTGTACGCTGTATTGCAGGCGCATACCAGTGCCTGCGCCAAACACCTGATGCACCGCCTCACGCACCAGGTGCTGGCCTGCTGGCTGCAAACTGCTGCACACCTCCTCCGCGCTGCGCTGCAAGCCAGTGGCTAGCAGGGCAAAGCGGCTGGCCCACAGCCCTTGCTGGTTGTGCCGCACATGCTCCAGAGCTTGCAGCTGGCCCAGCAAACGGCCTAGCACCGCATCCACCGCCTGCCCCAGATGCTCCAAGGCTTGCTGCGCCACTTCCACGCCAAAGAGAGGGTGCAGCGCTTGCGGCTGGTGAAAGCGCACCACAATGACAAAGCCGTCGGCAGCGCCAGACTGCACGGGCAAATTGGGGGATGCGGTAGGGGTGGCTGAGTCAGGGTGAGACATGGCGCAAATCAGAGGGAAAAAAAGGACGCTCCATTATGACGGCGGCCAGCTGCAAGGCAGAGAAAGCAAAACTGCACATCTTCTGCACTATTTCAAAAGCCAGCCTCTTTCTGGTGACGCACCGCCAGAATCGTAATATCACCATGTGCATCAACGTGATATCGCGCCACGTAGCCACTATCACCAAAGTCAATCAGCCACTCCCTAAATTCGTCAGGCATATCCTCAACAGGCCGACCCATCCGCGCCTGAAGTGTCAAGACTTTCACGCCGCTGCGAATAGCTTGAATTGCACGCCTAGCTGCATCTGGATTTTTTGGCTGAAGGAAGCGATACAGGCGTTGCACATCAGCCGCAGCACCAGGTGCCCAGATCAACGATGGCATGCAGGCAACTCCACATCTTCGCCCGCTTCAAGCTTTGCCATCCAGGCATCAACCTCATCACCGGTCAGGTGCAAGCCTGTGTCTTGGTATTCCTGCCAGGCAGCAAACGTGGCTTGCCGGAGCGCTTCACGCTTTTCCTCACGCTCAATGTATTGAGAGATGGCTTCACGCATCAACCAATGCGCCGGGCGCTGCCTCACGTTAGCCAGATTCTTAAGCCGATCCCGCAGGCCACTATCCAGCTTCACAGAAATAGGTTTGGTGGTAATTACTTGTGTCTGCATGGCATGAACTCCAAAGTGATGCCTATTCATACTATCACCGCATCATTCCCACACTCACTATCTGCACAGCCACCTCTCTACCCTAGCCATCGGTAGCACACGGTGCAGACACTCACAGCAGCACGCCTTGCCGCTCGCGTATGACTTCTTTCAAAAAGCGCCATACCGCTTCAATAGCCGCCTGGCCGCGTGCCTCCTGGGGCATGCTCATCCAGAAGGTGCGGGTAAACCGCGCCTGCTGGGGTAGCACCCGCGTCAGGGTGGGGTCACGCTCGGCAATAAAGGCGGGCAGCACCGCCAGCCCAGCGCCTGCGCGTACCGCCTCGTATTGCGCGGCAATGCTGGTGCTGCGAAACACAAAGCGGCTGGGTTTGTGCAGTTGCGCTAAAAGCTGCAATTCCTTGGAAAACAACAAATCATCCACGTAATGAATAAAACGGTGGTGGCGCAAATCCTCGCTGCTAGCCACTAGCGGGCGACGTGCCAGGTATTGGCGTTCGCCATACAGATACAGGTGGTAGTCGGCCAGTTTGCTGACAATCACCGTGCCGCGCTTGGGGCGCTCTAGGGAGATAACGATATCCGCCTCACGCCGCGACAAGTGCAGCAGGCGCGGCAGAGCCAGCAGGTCAATCGAGAGCTGGGGGTGCTGCAAGGTCAGTTGTGCCAAGGGCTGCGCCAGCAGTTGCGTACCCAGCCCCTCGGTCGCGCCCACGCGCACCAGGCCAGCGGGGCCAGCCTCGGCATTGCCGCTGGGCAGGGCAATTTGCTCTACCCCGCGCACGGCTTTTTCCATGGCTTGCACGGCGGGCAGTAGTTGTTCGCCCGCCTGCGTGGGGCGGTACACCCCGCCCTGGCGCACAAATAGCGCCTGGCCCATGCGCTGCTCCAGCGCCTGAATACGCCGCGATACGGTGGTGTGCTCGACCTCTAGCAAACGCGCCGCCCCGGCCAAAGAGCCAGCACGCGCTAAAGCGGCAAAAAAACGGAGGTGGTTCCAATCCATAGCCTGCATCATGGCGCGAGTATGCCTGTGCTTTTTTGCAAATTAAAACTGCACCAATGGCTATTGCTATAGCAAATTTGCACATCTACCATAGGGGCTTGCTTGATTATTTCACTTTCAGGAGACACCGAGTATGAGCACCCCCACCGTCAAACTGCTGATTAACGGCGAATTTGTCGAATCCCAAACCACCCAGTGGCGCGATGTGGTCAACCCCGCCACGCAGGAAGTGCTGGCGCGTGTGCCCTTTGCCACGCCCGATGAAATCAACGCGGCGGTCGCCTCTGCCAAGGAAGCCTTCAAAACCTGGAAGAAAACCCCCATTGGCACCCGCGCCCGTGTGTTTTTGAAGCTGCAACAGCTCATCCGCGAGAACATGGGCGAATTGGCCGCCCTGCTGACCGCCGAACAAGGCAA
>CAZMMM010000053.1:2857-8610 GCA_964567385.1 uncultured Comamonas sp. | reverse complement strand
GTAATGTCCGCCATGATGCCGTAATAGAAAACGAACATATGCACGGCAATCAGGGGAATCACCAGGCCGGACTGCGCCCCTAGCTCTACCACCACTGGAGCCATTAGCGTAGCCACCAGAATGTAGTTGGCAGTTGTCGGCACGCCCAAGCCAATAATCAGGCAGGTAGCAGCCACAAACATCAGCATAAAGATGACATTGCCCTGGCTGATGAACTCGACAAACTCCGTCATGCGCAGCCCCAGCCCGGTCAAGGTAATGCCGCCAACGACAATGCCCGCTGTGGCGGTGGCAATGCCGATGCCAATCATGTTACGTGCGCCGTTGTGAAAACCTTCCACCACAGCCTGGCCACCCTGACCCCACAGCCCAGCGCTGGACTGGCGGCGCAACATAGCCGTTAAAGGCGCTTGGGTAAGCATCAACACCACCAGCGCCGTCACCGCCCAGAAGGCCGACAGCGCGGGCGACATTTGCTCCACCATCAAGCACCACACCAAAATACCAATCGGCATGATGAAGTGCAGCCCAGCGCGTACCGTCGGCCAGGTGTCGCGCAAGTGTCCATCTACGGCTGCGCCTTCAATGCTTTGCGGCAGCTCGGGGCATTGCACCGCTTGGTACAGCGCCACCAAGTACAGCCCTAGCACCGTCGCCCCCACTGCCCAGGGGGCAGCCGCGCCCAGCAGTGCCTTCATGGCGGCAATGGCGTAATACAAAGCGCCCACCACAATGATGGTGCCCAGCACGCCAAACAGGTTACGCACTACGCGCTCGCGCCAATGGCGGTAGGCGCGTTGGGCAATGGGCTGCATCCCCATGCGCAAGGCTTCCAGGTGAACGATGTAGAACAAGCCGATATAGGACAGGATGGCCGGCAAAAAAGCGTGCTTGACCACATCCGAATAGGGAATGCCCACGTATTCCACCATCAGAAAGGCCGCCGCCCCCATGACGGGCGGCATGATTTGCCCATCTACGGAGGACATGGTTTCAATCGCCCCAGCCTTAACCGGGCCGTAACCTGCCTTCTTCATCAGCGGAATGGTGAAAATCCCGGTAGAAACCACGCTAGCCACTGAGGAGCCAGAAATCATGCCATTAAGCGCCGACGAGGCCACTGCCACCTTGGCAGGCCCACCGCGCAAATGCCCCAGCGCGGCAAAGCTGACCTGCATCATGTAGTTGCCGCCGCCGCTGCGGTCAAGCAGCGCACCGAACAGCACAAACACAAAAATAGTGGAGGCCGACACGCCCAGGGCAATGCCATACACCCCCTCAGTGGTCAGCCACATATGCGACAGCATACGGTTGAGTGATGCGCCCTTGTGCGCAATCACCTCCGGCAACCAAGGCCCAGCCATGGTGTAGCTGATAAAAAACAGCGCCAGCACCGCCATTGGCCAGCCCACAGCGCGGCGTGTGGCCTCCAGCAGCAGCACCAGACCGGTGCAGGCCACCACAATATCCAGCGTAGAAGGGTTGCCGGGGCGGGTCGCCAGCTCGGCATAGAACAGCATGATGTAAGCGCCTGCAAAAGCACCTACCAAGGCAAACAGCCAGTCGAGCCAAGGCACATACTGGCGTGGCGAGCACTTGCTTGCAGGCCAGGCCAAATAGGTCAAGAACAGGGCAAAACCCAGGTGAATCGCGCGTGCCTGGGTGTCATTCAAAATACCAAAGCCCAGCATAAAAGGCAGGGGCGAGGCGTACCAGTATTGAAACAGCGCCCACGCCAGGGCAGCGCCAAACAGCAGCAAACGCGTAGCCCCTTGGGGGGTACGCCCACCGGTATCGGTATCGGCAACCAGTTGTTGCAAGGCATCGGGGGCCTTGGTGGTTTCAGAGGTCATCGGTTGTTCCTGACATCTGGCTGGCAACTTGGGCAAGAAGCTGCGACGGCTGCGCTGATGCCTGCCTACAGCAAGCACCCACGCGCCACGCCTACCCAGTGCAGCACATCCAAAAAAGAAAAAAGGGGCGAAGCGCCAAATGGCCTCACCCCTTGAGCGGCTAGCAGCGCAGCAGTAGCGCTAACGATTTTTTCACATGCCGCGTATCAAAGCAGCGTGGGCACTCTTGCACAGCTTGGTTCATTCGAGAGCACCCAAGCCTATTAAGACCAAGGTGGCGGGGCTTATTTCAGCCAGCCTTTTTCCTTGTAGTAGCGGGCAGCGCCCTCATGCAAAGGCGCACTCAGGCCGTCTTTAATCATACTCTCGGGGCTGAGATGCGCCAAAGCGGGGTGCAGCTTTTTGAACTCATCAAAGTTGTCGAACACTGCCTTGGTAACGGCATAGACCGTATCGACGGGGGTTTTGCTGGATGCCACCACCGTAGCCAGCACGCCGTAGGTTTCTGTAGCGTTGGCATTGTTGGGGTACAGGCCACCAGGAATAGTCACCTTGGCGTAATAGGGCTTGTCAGCCACCAGCTTATCGATAGCAGCGCCCGTCATCGGTACCAGTTGTGCGCCACAGGTAGTAGTGGGGTCTTGGATGTTGGCACTGGGGTGGCCTACGCCATACAGAAAGCCGTCAATTTTGCCGTCGCACAGGGCAGAGCCATGCTCATCGGCTTTGAGTTCAGAGGCCAGGGAAAAATTACCCTGTGTCCACTCTATCGCTTTCAGCAGCTCATCCATGGCCGAGCGTGTGCCTGAGCCAGGGTTGCCCACGTTGAAACGCTTGCCCTTAAAGTCTTCAAACTTGCTGACATTGGCCTCTTTACGAGCCACAACGGTAATAGGCTCGGGGTGTACGGCAAACACCGCACGCAAATCGCCGACTACGCCGCCTTCCTTAAACTGTCCTTCGCCTTTTACAGCGTTGTACTGCACGTCAGACTGGGTGAAGCCCAAGTCCAGCTCACCAGCCTTGATGGTGTTGACGTTAAACACCGAGCCGCCCGTAGATTCCACCGAGCAGCGAATGCCGTGGCTGGCGCGTTCCTTGTTGACTAGGCGACAAATAGCTCCGCCAGCGGCGTAGTACACGCCAGTAACACCACCAGTGCCAATCGTGACAAATTTTTGCTGTGCAACAGCGGGTGCGCTAGACAGCGCTGCCGTGGCGACCAGGGCAACAGGTGCCAGGCCGTAAAGGGTTTTTTGCAATATGGATGCCAGATGCATGGGTGCTCTCCTTTGCTTATGGTTGAATCAACGCCTCTCCAGTACCCGAACAAGGGGCTTAACAGACGAAGGGCCATCCTACCAAGTTCTACAGAGCAGATTTGCAAATATCCAAAAATAAGCAATTGGGCACCAATGAGAGCTTTTTGGTATATAGCCACAGTACCCCTTGCCACCTCTCTATACCATACGCCCCAGCAGCATCACGGCAAAAAATGCCAAGCCGGCAATCACACTCCACTTCAGGGTTAAAAAGCTCCAGCGCTTGTACGCAGTGCGGCCTGTGCCCAAGTAAAAAGCAAAACCCAAGGCAGCAAAAAACAGCAGCAATAAAATCAGCCAGCGAAAAATCAACATGCCAAAACCAGTGCTGGCTACCAGACCTGTGCTGTCGCCGCAAAGCCTTGTGGGGCCTGCTGCAGCTGCGGGAAGCTGGCGTACTCCCAAGCATCTTCCTGGGCCAATAAAGCAAGCAAGAGCTGATTATTCATGGCGTGCCCTGAGCGAAAAGCACTGTAAGCGCCCAAGATAGGGTGGCCTATAAGGTACAAATCGCCAATGGCATCAAGAATTTTGTGTTTTACGAACTCGTCGTTGTAACGCAAACCATCGCTGTTAAGCACCTTGTAGTCATCCATCACAATGGCATTGTCCAAGCCCCCCCCCAGTGCCAGGCCATGGGTGCGCAGTGCTTCTACATCACGGGTAAATCCAAAAGTACGCGCCCTGGCAATATCGCGTATGTAATCGCCAGTGGCCCAATCAAACTCAAAGCTTTGCCCTGTGCTATCCACTGCAGGGTGAGAGAAATCAATCTCAAAGCGCAGCTTAAAGCCGTGATAAGGCTCAAAACGCGCCCATTTGAGTTGCTGGCCCTCACCTTCTCGGACTTCTACAGGTTTAAGAACACGAATAAACTTTTTAGCCGATGGCTGCAGCTGTACGCCTGCACTCTGTAATAAAAAAACAAAAGAAGAGGAGGAGCCATCCAAAATAGGCACCTCCTCAGCGGTAATATCAATCAATATATTATCAATACCCAAGCCACACAGTGCAGACATTAAATGCTCCACCGTATGCACCTTGGCACCTTCAACACCGATGGTAGAGGCCATGCGCGTATCCACTACGGCTTGGGCGGCAATGGGAATTTCAACCGGCGCGGGCAAATCTACCCGGCGAAAGACAATGCCCGTATCTGCCGGTGCGGGGCGCAGCGTCATTTCCACACGCTGGCCGCTGTGCAAGCCCATGCCGACTGCACGGGTGAGGGTTTGAATAGTGCGTTGTTGTAGCATGCGTGCATTCTATCTACAGGCATTAAAAAACCACCCATGCAAGCCCATAGAGAAATCTATGGCTGCCATGGGTGGCATCTATCCTATTTAGCGAAGCTGGTAGATTTAGTCAGCTTGGCGGCGTAAGAAGGCGGGAATTTCATAGTCTTCCATGCCACCAGAGGACATGGCCTCAACCTTACGCGCTGCACTGTCTGCACCTGCGCGCCTGTTAACCCAGACATTAGGTGCAGGGGCAGATTCCATACCAACGCTGGAGGAGGCATCCCCCCTCATGCCGCCTGCAAAGGTACCGCCCATTAGGCTGGCACCACCCATGGCCACAGGGCCAGAGTTGCCACCCGTCATCGCAGCTTGTCCTTGCATGCCTGCCACAGGGGCATCATCGGTACCTGTGCGCTGCTGAATCAGCCCGCCATCCAGGACAGCGATAGACTTGCGGCGCACTTCAGCGCTAGACAAGCCCGTTGCCAGCACTGTGACGCGAATGCTATCGCCCAAAGAGTCATCAAAGGCGGTGCCGTAAATCACATGCGCATCTTCAGAGGCGTAGTGCTTGACGGTTTGCATCGCCTGCTTGGACTCATTGAGTTTGAGGCTACTTCTGGAAGCCGAAATCAGCAGCAACACACCCTTGGCGCCAGACAAGTCAATACCTTCCAGCAGAGGGGAAGCTACCGCCTGCTCAGCCGCCAAACGGGCGCGGTCAGGGCCTTCTGCAATGGCAGTGCCCATCATGGCACGGCCAGGCTCGCTCATGACGGTGCGCACGTCTTCAAAGTCAACGTTCACAGCGCCGTATTCATTGATCACCTCGGCAATACCACCTACGGCATTGCGCAGCACGTTGTTGGCTTCGGCAAAAGCGGCCTCTTGGGTGACATCGTCGCCCATGACTTCGAGCAGTTTCTCGTTGAGGACCACAATCAGCGAGTCCACATTGCCCTCTAGCTCGGTCAAGCCCGCATCGGCATTCTTCATGCGGCGCGAGCCTTCCCATTCAAAAGGCTTGGTCACTACGCCGACCGTCAAGATACCCATTTCTTTAGCAATACGGGCAATCACGGGGGCTGCGCCCGTTCCTGTGCCACCACCCATGCCTGCAGTAATGAACAACATGTGGGCACCAGTGATGGCGTTGCGGATATCGTCCTCAACGGCCTCGGCACACTCTTTGGCACGCTGTGGCTGACCACCAGCACCCAAACCCGTGGTGCCCAATTGGATGGTGCGATGGGCTTGACTGCGAATCAAAGCTTGGGCATCTGTATTGGCACAGACAAACTCAACCCCTTGAACGTTGTGGCTAATCATGTGCTCTA
>CAZMMM010000053.1:0-2847 GCA_964567385.1 uncultured Comamonas sp. | reverse complement strand
CACCAATGACCTTAATCGACGTTCCTTGGTTGAACGTTTCCGCGTCAACAATCCCGATGCTTGCACCGCCTATGCTATCCATGCTTAGCTCCTGATAACCTTTTCAATGTTTAAAAAATTGTTGTACGCCCTATTGTGACAACAATCCGTGACTGTTCGGACTATAAAACAACAAAAACTCTGCGAAAATTAGAAATTTCCCACAATAAACCCGCGCAAACGCTCCAAAGCCGTTTTTACAGAGCCTGTTTTCTGTGCCACTTTGTAACCACGGACACGGCTTAAGCGCGCTTCCTCCAGCAAACCCATGACGGTAGCAGCTCGGGGCTGGGCCACCATATCGGCCAATGCGTTGGCATATTTGGGTACGCCCCGGCGCGTAGGCTTCAAGCAGATATCCTCAGCCAGCTCCACCATGCCGGGCATCAGGGCACTGCCACCTGTGAGCACAATGCCTGAAGACAGCAGCTCCTCATAACCTGACTCGCGGATAACGCGGTGTACATGGCGAAAGATCTCTTCTACCCGTGCCTCAATCACCCCCGCCAAGGCCTGCTTGCTAATCATGCGCGGCCCCCTGTCACCTACGCCAGGCACTTCCACCTGGGCATTGGGGTCAGCCAAGGCTTGCTTGGCATAGCCACTTTCTACCTTGATGTCTTCAGCATCCTTGGTGGGGGTGCGCAGCAGCATGGCGATATCGCTGGTAATCAAATCACCAGCAACGGGAATGACTGCGGTATGACGAATCGCACCACCCGTAAAAATAGCCACATCGGTGGTGCCAGCGCCAATATCGACCAAAGCAACTCCTAGCTCGCGCTCATCTTCGGTGAGCACAGCTTGGCTTGATGCCAGGGGGTTGAGCAGCAGCTGCTCAACCTCTAAGCCACAGCGGCGCACGCATTTGATGATGTTTTCCGCCGCACTTTGCGCGCCTGTGACGATATGCACCTTCACCTCCAGGCGGGTGCCGCTCATGCCAATGGGTTCTTTGACATCTTGGCCATCAATCACAAACTCTTGCGGCTCTACCAAGAGCAGGCGCTGCTCGGAAGAGATGCTCACGGCCTTGGCCGTCTCAATCACCCGCTCCACATCGGTGGGCGAGACTTCCTTGTCTTTGATGGCTACCACCCCAGGCTGGTTAAAACCACGGATATGGTTGCCGGTAATACCGGTATAAACCCTGTCAATTGCGCAATCGGCCATCAGCTCGGCCTCTTTTAAGGCGTGCTGAATACTTTGCACCGTGGCTTCAATATTGACCACGCCGCCGCGCTTGAGTCCTAGGCTGGGGGCAATGCCAAGGCCGATGAGCTTGAGCTCACCCAAGCCAGTGACTTCTGCCACTACAGCCATTACTTTGGCGGTGCCTATGTCCAAGGCCATTACTACATCTTTAGATTCTCTTGCCATATCAGCGCCTGCTCAAGGCAGGGTGGTACTTGTTGTTGTCTATGGGTGTGCTTGCAGCTGCAAGCCATTGGCGCTGCCCTTCCAAGGCGGCACCTGCCTCTCTGGGCAGGGTGGTAACTCCCTGCAGGCGCAGCGCGTATCCATCTGGGTAACGCAAATCAGCCGACTGCAGGGCCACAGCCTGACGTTGGTATTGTTGCAGCACTTGGGCCAGGGTGCGTACAAAGCGCTGGCTGCGCTGTAAAACAGCTTCCGTCTTGCCGGCCCCGAGTTCTATGTGCGCGCCATTATCGAGCTGCAACCACCAGCTGCCATGGTCGCGCTGCATCAGCACATCTATTTCCAAAGACAGGGCCGCAAACAGCGGTTGCAAAGCGTAATACATGCCCAGCACCTCAGGGGCAGAGCCTTCAGGGCCAGCCAGGCGGGGCATGCCTTCACGTTCCAGCTCGCCCAGGTTGGCTTCAAACACTTCGCCCAGGGTGTTGACCATAGCCGTGCCTGTGTCTGCGCCCCAGTAAGCCTCGGCTTCATGCTCGTGCAGGCGCACCCACAGGCTATTGGGATAGGCACGGCGCACCTCCGCCCTGCGCACCCAGGGCACTTGCTCAAATACATCCTGGGCTTTACCCAGGTCAATCGTGAAGAAGTTTCCCGTCAAATAGGGGGCGACGTTGGCCCGTAGGGTGACAGCGCTGTTGTGCGCTAATTCACCCTCCACCACGATGCGGCCAATCGAGAACGCCGGGTGGCGCAGCACCCACAGCAAAGCAAAGCCCAGCACCAATAGCCAAGCGCCTAAAAACAAGTAAGAGGCAGTGACGTTCATCAGGCGCACATCTAAGGGTGCGTCTAAATGGGCGTGACGGGTTTGCGGCATGTCCTCAAGCTCCGGGCGAACTACAGCTGATGGTCCAAGCTGGCCGAAGCCAGCAGGCGCAGGCACAGCTGCTCATAGCTAATGCCTTGCGCCTTGGCCGCCATAGGCACCAGCGAGTGGCTGGTCATGCCGGGGGAGGTATTGATTTCCAGCAAAAACGGCTGGCGGTCACGGGCGCGAATCATGACATCGGCGCGCGCCCAGCCACGGCAGCCCAGGCTGCGATAGGCCTGCACCACCAGCTGCTGAATACGCTCTTCTTCTGCGGCGGGCAGGCCGCTGGGGCAGTGGTACTGGGTGTCGTCATTGAAGTATTTATTTTGGTAGTCGTAATTACCGCCTGGGGCAACGATGCGAATCACCGGCAGGGCCTGGGCCTGCGCACCCGTGCCTAGGATGGGACAGGTGGTTTCATCGCCTTCAATAAATTCTTCGCACAGCACCTCTGCGTCATAGCGGGCGGCTAAGGTGTAAGCAGCAGCGCATTGGGCGGCATCAGTAACTTTGGTCAGGCCAATGGTCGAGCCTTCACGCGCGGGCTTGACAAT
>CAZMMM010000052.1:0-8667 GCA_964567385.1 uncultured Comamonas sp. | reverse complement strand
CCATCACCCCTGGCCTTTTAGCCCTGCACGGCAACTGCGCTGAGACCCTGGCGCAGACCTTGATGCAGTGGAGCCAGACCCACCCCCTCGCCCCCCTAGAAGAAGAAATCGTGCTGGTGCAAAGCATAGGCACGGCAGAGTGGTTCAAGATGCTGCAAGCCCAGCAGCATGGCCTGTGCGCCGCCACCCGCGTGGAGCTGCCCGCCCGTTTTTTATGGCGTAGTTGGCGGCAAATTTTGGGCAAGGCGCGCGTGCCCAGCATCTCACCCCTGGATGAGCTGCCCATGACCTGGCGCTTGATGCGCCTGCTGCCCCAGTTGGCGCAGGAGCACCCCCAGCCCTTTGCTGCCATTGCCCGCTTTCTGCGCCCCGAGCAACCCCAGCGCCTCTTGCAATTGAGCAGCCGCCTGGCCGACTTGTTTGACCAGTACCAGGTTTATCGCAACGACTGGCTGCAAGCGTGGGAGGCAGGCCAGGATGAACTGCCGGGGCTGCCCGGCCAAGCCGCCAAACCTCTGCCCCCCGGCCAAGAATGGCAACCCCTGCTCTGGCGTGCGGTGCTAGCCGATTTAACCCCCCAAGAACGCGCCGTGACCCGCCCGGCTTTGCGGGCAGAAATTTTGGCCACCTTGCAGCAAGCGCCCGTGGGCAGCCTGCCCGTGGCGCGGCGTGTGTTGCTGCTGGGGCTGACCCATGTGCCACTGTCTATGCTGGAGTTTTTAGCCGCACTTTCGCGCCATAGCCAGGTGGTGCTGGCCGTGCCCAACCCCTGCCGCTACCACTGGGCCGATGCCATTGATGGGCGTGAGCTACTGCGCCAGCAGCGCCGCCGCCAGTCCCTGCGCCAAGGCGTAGATTTGGCGCAACTACCGCTAGAAGCCATGCACGCCCATGCCCACCCCCTGCTTATGGCCTGGGGACGGCAAAGCCGCGACTATGTGCGCCTGCTCGATGATTTTGAAAACAGCTCCCAGCTAGAGCAGTCCCTGGCACGCGTGGACTTGTTTGACGATGCGCTCGCAGACACAGACAGCCTGCTAGAACAGGTGCAGCGCAGCATTCGCGACCTGCTGCCCCTGGCCGAGCACCCACGCCTCACTCAGCCCACGCACAGCATCCCCGCCAGCGACCAATCCATCGTGCTGCACAGCGCCCATAGCCTGCTGCGTGAGCTGGAAGTGCTGCACGACCATTTGCTGACACTGTTTGCTGATGGCCAAGCACAGCCGCCAGTGCAACCGCGTGATGTCATCGTCATGCTGCCTGATATAGGCGCTGCCGCCCCTGCCATACGCGCCGTATTTGGCCAACACAGCCAGCATGATGCGCGGCGCATTCCCTTTGCAATTGCCGACTTGTCGGTGCAAGCAGCCAGCCCGCTGGTGGTGGCGCTGCAATGGCTGCTACGCCTGCCCCAACAGCGCTGCCTCTTGAGCGAGCTATCTGACCTGCTCGACGTGCCCGCCCTGGCAGCGCGTCTAGGGCTGGCGGCAGAAGATGCGCCCCAACTACGCCACTGGATGGCGCAAGCTGGCATACGCTGGGGGCTAAGCGCCCAGCAACGCGCCAGCCTGGATTTGCAAGCCTGCGGCGACACCAATAGCGCCTGGTTTGGCTTGCAGCGCATGTTGCTGGGCTACGCCAGTGGCAGCCACCCCGTGCAGCAAGCAGGTCTGCCTGCCAGCCCCGCCTGGGCGCAAATTGAGCCTTTTGCCGAAGTCGGCGGCCTGGATGCCGAACTCGCTGGCGTATTGGCCGCCCTGCTCACCCGCCTGCTCGCTTGGTGGGAGCAAGCCTTGCAACCCACCACGCCCGAAGATTGGGCGCAGCGCCTGCGCAGCCTGTTGGATGATTTATTCACCCCCCAGGATGTGGTGGAAACCGCCGTGCTGCAAGGGCTGGAGCAATCACTACAAGACTGGCTACGTGCCTGCGACCACGCCCGCTTTACCGAACCTCTACCGCTGGAAGTCGTGCAAGCGGCTTGGCTGCAAGCCTTGCAAGCGCCCGCGCTAGAGCAGCGTTTTCAAGCCGGGGGGGTGACGTTTTGCACCCTTATGCCCATGCGCGCCATCCCCTTCAAAGTAGTTTGCCTATTGGGTATGAACGAGGGCGACTACCCCCGGCGCAGTCAGCACAACAGCTTTGACCTGATGCAGCAGCCCGGCAGCTACCGCCCCGGCGACCGCGCACGGCGCGACCACGACCGCCAGTTGATGCTCGATGCCCTGCTCTCCGCACGCCAGCAGCTTTATCTGAGCTGGACAGGCCAGCATGTGCGCGACAACAGCGCCCTGCCCCCTTCCGTCTTAGTCGCCCAGTTGCGCGACTACCTGCAAGCAGGCTGGCGCGGTGCAGATGGCCAAGACGTGCTAGCGCAGCGCAGCTACCAACACCCTTTGCAGCCCTTTAGCCGCCGTTATTTTGAGGCGGGCAGCCCCTTGCGCACCTTTGCTAAAGAATGGCTGGCCGCCCATCAATCACCCACTACCTCTACTGCCCCAGCCTTGCCCGTAAGCGCACAAGCAGCAGCACAAACCACCGCACAAACCACCGCTTTAAGCCTGCAACAGCTCGCCAGCTTTATGCGCCACCCCGCAAGGCACTACCTGCGCCAGCAACTGCAAGTGGTGTTTGCCACCAGCGAAGAAGTCTTGCAAGACGAAGAGCTGTTTACCCTGGCCGGGCTGGATGCCTACCAACTGGTGGAGCAACTGCAAAACCACATCAGCTACCTCGCTCCACGCAGCGCAGATTTAGAAGTGCTGGTCAGCCGCCAGCTCGACAGCCTAGAGCGCAGCGGCCATCTGCCCCTAGCGGGGCTGGGTGCGCAAGAAAAGCAAGCGCTGCTCGGCAGCAACCTCTCTAGCTTGCAAGCCTGGGCGCAGTTGCAAGCGCATTTTTCAGCCCCTGCGCCCCACCAAGCGCTGCTCTTTAATCAGGCAGAGCTAGAGCTGCAAGACTGGCTGGATGGCCTGCGCCACCCCCCTAGCAATCCCCAAGCACCCGTTTGGCTGGCTTTGCAAGCCCGCGCCCTGTGCAACGCCCAAGGCCAGCCGCGCCTAGACAAGCTCATGCCCGCCTATGTGCGCAGCCTGGTTGCCAGCGCTTGCGGCCTATCCGTGCCCCTGTGGTTGGTGGGGCGCGACTGCGCCCTGCACATACTGCCCTTGCCCCAAGAGGCAGCCCAGCAGAGCCTTGCTGCCTGGCTAGCAGCCTGGCAGCAAGGCCAGCAAACGCCCTTGCCCCTGCCCGTAAAAACCGCCCTAGCCTGGGCAGAGCAGGCCGAGAAAAACCCTGATACCACCCAAGAAAAAGCACGCAGCGCCTACGAAGGCGGCTACCAGCACCAAGGCGAAGGCCAGGAGCTGGAATGGGCGCGTTTCTTCCCCGATTTTGAGGCGCTGACTGCCGATGGCCAGTTTGCCCCCTTGGCGCAGCAGCTCTATGCCCCAGTGCTGGCTTGGGGTAAGGAGCAAGTGCGCGTTGTTGTGTGGGAGGAGCTGGAGGGGGCGGTATATTCCACACACCAGCGAGCCCCAGCGCAGCACGAATAATTCAATATAACCAGGGGCAGTGGTATTTAGGGAGCCTCTAAAGATGCTGCTAACCCAGGCTTTTGAGGCTCTGAACCGCCCTCAATACGTCTTGGGTTGCAGCGAGCAGATCCTTTAACAATCGCTCATCCGCCTCGAAGAAGCCTTCGTACTCGGCAAGGTTGCGCTGATCGTGGCACTTGGCCAAAACTCTCCAAGTTGAGGCTGGAGAGCCTAGCGTCTGGGGAAGCGTCTGAAAAACCAGAAAGCGATTGCCGCTGCGATAGCCCGCATGGCGAAGGGCCGCAAGTGATAAAGAGTGAGCGGCGTTGTACGCCAAGTCGAACCGGCTTTCAAAGCTCAAGCTAGTGTTCTGAGCATCTTTCAGGCGACTGATTCCAGACCTTAGCAACCCAGCAAACTCTGTTGCAGATGGAGGCTCTTTCTTGAGCTGGCCGATTCGGACTAAGTTTTCAAGCGCTATGCTCATTACTGGCTCCGATGAGGGGAATGGTGGTCTGGGCGGCTACTCTGGCTGCAAATGAATCTGGAACCGACTTTTTGGCATCCCATTCGGTTGGCATCATGATTGTGGGGTTGATGGTGCGACTGATAGCTGCCTCTGCCTGGCTCAAAGCGTCATATAGCTCTGCATACGAAAGAGTGTCGCTAATCACCATCAGATCCACATCGCTTTGCGCCGTTTCCGTGCCCTTGGCGACAGAGCCGTAAATAAAGGCTTGCTTGATCTCTCCAGCAAAAGGAGCCAAAGCTTGCCGCAAAGGTTCTGCCAGACCGCAGGTCTTGATGATCAAACCTCTGAGCTCTTGGAAAATAGGGCTAGCCTTGTTGGCTTGGTAATATTTTTGAGCGCCCTCTTTGGTGACGGTAATCAGCCCCGCTTCTGCCAGGCGTGTGGCCAGCCGATGCACGGCTCCTGTGCCGCTGTTAGCCAGCCGAATCAGTTCCGCACTTTGGAAACGCCGATCGGGCTGGGTAAACAGCAGCCCGAGCACTCGCTGCTGCACAGACGAAAACAAAGCCTCAGCAAGGTTTGATGTTCCTGCGACAACTTCGTTATGATGATTTGCGATTCCCATAATGGGTGCGATTGTACCCTTATTGGGAATGGCGATGAGGTTTAATTCCAGCAGAAGGACAATTTTTGCCCCACTCTGGACATGTATTCAAAACACCCCTAATTCCACCTACTTCCGCCCTTCGCTAACTTCTATCGCCCAAGCACCATGCAAAAACCCGCCCAAGACCTCCAGCCCCTGAGCTTTCCCCTGCACGGCAGCCGCTTGATAGAAGCGAGCGCCGGCACGGGCAAAACCTGGACGATAGCCACCCTCTACCTGCGCCTGATACTGGGGCATGGTGGCGAACTGGCCTTTGCCCCCCAAGGCCAGCCCCAGCCGCTATTGCCCGCCGATATTTTGGTGATGACGTTTACCCGCGCTGCCACGCGCGAGCTGTCCGAGCGCATACGCCAGCGCCTGATGGAGGCCGTGGCCTGCTTTCGCGGCGAGGCGCAGGGCGATGATTTTTTGCAACACCTGCTGGCCGACTACCCCGAGCCTACCCAGCGCCAAGCCGCTGCCTGGCGCTTGGCTACCGCTGCCGAAGGCATGGACGATGCCGCCATCTACACCATTGATGCCTGGTGCCAGCGTGTGCTGCGCGAACATGCCTTAGACAGCGGCTGCCTGCTAGACGAAACCCTGGAAGCCGATGAAGCCCAGCGCCTGCAAGAAGCCGTACACGACTACTGGCGCCAGCAGTGCTACCCCTTGAGCGGCGAGCTGCTCGCCCAGGTACAAGCGCAGTGGAAAAACCTGCCCGCCCTACTCGCTGATATGCAAAAAATTGCCCGCCTACCCTGGGACGAGGCACTGGGTGAGGGCGAACTGGCCCAGCTTCTGCCCCAATGGCAGCAAGAGCGCCAAGCCCAGCTCCAAGCCCTGGCGCAAGGCTGGGAGCAAAGCGCCCAAGACTATTTAGTCTGGATAGAGGGCGAGTTAGCGCATAACAAAACCAGCAAAACCTGGGATGGGCGCAAGCTGCAACTAGGGCGCTGCACCCAATGGCTGCAAGCCCTGCAAGACTGGGCGCTAGCCCCCGATACCAACTTGGCCGAGGCAATGGCCACGGGCGCATTTCGCCTTACCCCCGCAGGTCTGGATGAAGCCTATAAGGGCGGAGCAGCGATAAACCTCCCACCCCAAGCCGAGGCGCTAGAGCAGCTCTTGCACAAGCTAGCCACTCTGCCCAGCCCTAGCACTGCCTTACGCCAACATGCCGCCGTGCGTGTGCGCCAGCGTCTGCAATGGCTCAAAGCCCAGGCCGCCAGCTTTAGCTTTGACGACATGCTCCAGCGCCTGGACGCTGCGCTGGCGGGCGAGCAGGGCGCGGTACTGCGCCAGCGCCTGCTACAGCAATACCCAGTGGCCATGCTGGACGAGTTTCAAGACACCTCCCCTCTGCAATACCGCCTGTTTGCCCAAATCTACCAACCCCAGGACAACCGCCCCGATAGCGCTCTGCTGTTGATTGGCGACCCCAAGCAATCCATCTACGGCTTTCGCGGTGCAGATATCTACAGCTATTTGCAAGCCAAGCAAGCCACCGCAGGCCGCCACTACGCCCTAGGGGTAAATTACCGCTCCACGCAAAGTCTGGTGGCTGCCGTCAATGCCTGGTTTGCAGAAGCGGAAGAGCGCCCAGGCGCGGGTGCTTTTCGTTTTCGCACAGCGGGGCAGCATGGGGACAATCCTCTGCCCTTTGTGCCCGTTCACGCCCAAGGGCGGCAAGAGCGCCTATGCCACCAAGGCCACAACGCCGAATTGCCCGCCCTACAACTGCATTGGCTAGCCAGCGAAGAGCCTTTAAGCGCCGATAGCCAGCGCCAGCAACTCGCGCAGCACTGCGCCGAGCAAATTACCCAGTGGCTCAACGACCCTAGTTTGGGTTTTGAAGAAGACAGCGTCTTTCAGCGGCTGCGCCCTAGCGATATTGCTATCTTGGTGCGCACTGGAACCGAGGCTGATGCCGTGCGCCGTCAATTACAGCGCCGGGGGGTGAAGTCGGTTTATCTGTCTGACCGCGAATCGGTTTTTAACAGCCTAGAGGCGCAAGACCTGCTGTTTTGGCTGCAAGCCGTGGCCGAGCCGCTGAACACCCGCGCCGTGCGCGCTGCCTTGGCGACCCGCCTGCTAGACCTGAGCCTGCCAGAGTTGCAAGCGCTGGTCACCAACGATGAGCTGTTTGATGAGCGCACTGCCCAATTGCACGAGCTGCACCATATCTGGCAGCGCCAGGGCGTGCTGGCCATGCTGCGTGCGAGTTTGCACCGCTTTAACCTGCCCGCCCGCTGGCTGGCGCAGCCCGGCGGCGAGCGGCGGCTCACCAATGTGCTGCACCTGGGCGAGCTGCTGCAAAACGCCAGTGCCCAGCTAGAGGGCGAGCAAGCCCTGCTGCGCTGGCTGACCAATGCCTTAGACAACCCCAGCCAAGATGCTGATGCGCAAACCCTGCGCCTGGAAAGCGATGCGGACTTGGTGCAAGTCGTCACCATCCACAAAAGCAAGGGGCTGGAATACCCCATCGTCATGCTGCCTTTTGCCAGTGACTTTAAGCCGCTGGAGCGCCACCGCCTGGGCTATATCCAAACCCCAGAGAAGGAAGTGCTGCTGGATTTTGACGAGCAGCAACTGCAACAAGCCGATGAAGAGCGCCTGCGCGAAGACCTGCGCCTGTTCTACGTGGCGCTGACCCGCCCGCGCCACCTGCTGTGGCTGGGCATGGCCGCTTTGCGCAAGGGCAACGGTAAAAGCACCCTTAACCACCGCACCGCCAGCGGCTATCTGCTGGCAGGCGACCTAGAGCAAGCCCCTCAGCGCTGGCAGCAAGCCGCGCAAGACTTTGTGGCCAGCCAGCCCAGCATGGCCTGGGAAAGCCACCCTGCCAGCACCCAGCCCGGACTAGTCGCCCCCATTACCGCCTTGGCTGCGGCCCAAGCCCCTAGCGCCTTGGCACCAGCACCAGAATTTAGCGCCAGCTTTGACCGCAGTTGGAGCGTTGCCAGCTTCTCGGCCATAGCGCGCGGCTTAGCTGCCAGCCCCGAGCAAGCCCTGCTGGCGCAGCGCCCAGCAGATGATGAGCCTGATGCCAGCGCATCCACGCATCCACGCATCCACGCCAGTGCCCCTGTATGGCATCGCTTTAAACGCGGCCCATTAGTAGGTAATTTTTTACACGACCAACTGCAATGGCTGGCGCAAGCGGGCTTTGATGCCCAGTCCCCTCAGCAGCAAGAGCGCTTGCTGCGCCGCTGCGAACGCGCAGGCTACGGCGAGCAAGCCAGTGATGTGCAGCAATGGCTGGCCGCCATCACCACCCACCCCCTGCACCCCGTACACCTTCCCGATAGCAACTTGCAAACGCTAGAGCTGCTGCTGCCAGAAATGGAGTTTTGGCTGCCGCTGAGCAGTCTGCACACCCAGGCGCTAGATGCGCTGTGCCAGCAATACCTGCTGCCCGGCCAGCCGCGTCCACCGCTGACCGCCCGCGCTCTGCACGGCATGTTGATGGGCTTTGCCGACCTGGTCTTTGCCCAAGATGGGCGCTATTGGGTGCTGGACTACAAAAGCAACCACCTGGGCGCAGATGCCAGCAGCTACACCCCGCCAACCCTGGCGCAAGCTATGCTGGTTCACCGCTACGATGTGCAAGCCGCCCTCTATAGCCTGGCGCTGCATCAGCTACTCAGCCAGCGCCTAGGCAGTGCCTACCAACCCGAGCAGCACTTGGGCGGCGCACTGTACTTCTTTATCCGAGGGCTAGATGGCAGCGCCGTGCAGCATTTGCCCATACCTTTGGAATTTTTGCAGGGCTTGCAGGCGCTGTTGGGGGCGCAGGAGGTGGTGGCGTGAGGGCAGACATATGCCCTGCTAGTGCTATGGACTTGTCTATTCCCATGCACCTAGAGGCAGCTCGTTCAATTGCAACCTAGCCTCGCGCCAGCTGGGGTAGTGGGCATCTTGCAGCGCCATAAAGCGGGCGTTGTGGCTGGGTTCTAGCAGGTGCAGCATCTCATGCACGATGACATATTCCAGCAAATCCCGTGGCT
>CAZMMM010000051.1:0-8689 GCA_964567385.1 uncultured Comamonas sp. | reverse complement strand
AAATGGGGCCTGTGCCTGAAAGCACAAGCCCCCGTAAAAATCTTAGCAAAGCCTGCCCGCAGTCACAGCCAAGCGGGCAGTGTGCCTAGTGCCGTATCAGGCCTGGCCCATCAGCTCTTCAAAGGACACCGCCTTTTCAGTAACCTTGGCCTTGTTCAGCACAAACTCAGTCACATTGTTTTCCACCACAACGGCCTCCACCTCAGCCAGACGCTCGCGGTTGCCGAAGTACCAGCGCACCACTTCTTCAGGCTTCTCGTAAGAGGCAGCCAGCTCATCCACATGGGCCTTGAGCTGCTCGGGCGTAGCTTCCAGCTGATTGGCTTTCACCAGCTCGGCCACGACTAGGCCCAGGCGCACACGGCGCTCGGCCTGGGGCAAGAAGATTTCGGCAGGAATCTCAGCCTTGGCAGCATCTTTAATGCCGCGCTGCTCCAGGTCAGCACGGGCACCTTCCATCAGGCGCTGCACTTCAGACTGCACCACAGCCTGGGGCAAATCCAGCTCAGCCACAGACACCAGGGCATCCATCACGGCTTGCTTGTTACGCGCTTGCAGGCGGAACTTCACCTCACGTTCCAGGTTTTTCTGGATGTCGGCACGCAAAGCGTCCACCGTAGCCTCGGTAATACCCAGGGACTTCACAAAAGCCTCGTCCACTTCTGGCAGATTGGCGGCTTCAATTTTCTTCACAGTAACCAGGAAGTCAGCGGTCTTGCCGGCCACTTCCTTGCCGTGGTACTCCTCAGGGAAGGCCAGGGGGAAGGTTTTGGACTCGCCCACCTTCATGCCGCGCACAGCGTCTTCAAACTCGGTCAGCATCTGGCCTTCGCCTACCAGGAACTGGAAGTCATCAGCCTTGCCACCGGCAAAGGGTTCGCCGTCAATCTTGCCTTCAAAGTCCACGGTCACGCGGTCGCCATCTTCGGCAGCGCCATCAGCGGGGCGAATGGCAAAAGTGCGGCGCTGCTTGCGCAGAATGTCCAGGGTTTTGTTGATGGCTTCGTCGTTGACTTCAGCGTTCAGCTTTTCAACTTCAGCACCGGCCAAATCGCCGATTTTCACTTCGGGGAAAACTTCGAAAACGGCTTCAAACTCAGCCTGGCCTTCAGTGGCAGCGCCCTCTTTTTCAGAGATACGGGGCTGGCCCGCTACGCGCAGACCGGCTTCTTGCACAGCGGCGTCAAAAGCCTGGCCCACTTTGTCGTTCAGCACCTCGTACTGCACCGAGTAGCCATAGCGCTGCGCCACCACGCTAGCGGGCACTTTACCGGGACGAAAGCCGTCCATCTTCACGGTACGAGCGAGCTTTTTCAGGCGGTTTTCCACCTCAGATTGCACGCCATCCAGAGCCACGGACAAGGTGATTTTGCGCTCTAGCTTTTCCAGGGTTTCAACGGTTACAGCCATGATGATTCCTAAATAGAACACCTCCAGCAAGGGAGGCCAAAAATAAATCATGCCGGTGCAGAACCCAGCCCGCACCGGCATGTGCAAAGTCTTCGCAAAATAGTGCTCAGGGGCAAATAGCGCCAACGCTTGTGAATACAAGGCCAATAGCGCAAAAAGACGGCTATTGGTGGGCAAACCCAGCCCGTGCTGCGCACTAAAACGGCAAATTATATACACCCAAAGCCAAGCCCCAGGCTAAGCCATGCGCAAAAAACCGCCCAGCACCCCCACGCCCCTAACTAAAGTGCGCGTTTAAGTGCATGCTTACTGGGCTGTGCCCGCGCCAGCATCCAGGCGGTACATCTTGCTGGGCGACATCTTGGCGCTCCAGGGCAGGCCGCTGTTTTGCCAGCCATTGACCACACGCATGCCCGCCTGCTCGCCGTCTTTAGCGGGGCTGCCCTGGAAGCCATTGACCACATAGCGCGCATTGGGCAGGCCGTTATCACGCAGGAACTGGGCACTGGGCTTGCCACGCTCACTGCCGGAGCGGCACATGGTAATTACCTCAGCGTTCTCATCCATGCCACGGCGCTTAAGCTCGGCCTTGATTTGCGCGGCAAAGTCGGGGTTGCGCTCCATGGGATAAATGCCGCGCTCCTGCTCCCAGCCATTGCGGTTGGCTGTCATGAAGGGGATGTTGACGTGCACCACATCGGTAAAGCCGATAAACATCACCTCCAGCGGGTCGCGCACATCCACGAACAGCACGCCAGGGTCATTGCTCTCTACCTTTTCGTAGGTTTCCTGGGCGGTAATTTCCAGCTCTACCGCCTGGGCTCCCCAGCATGCCAAACCTACAGCCACAGCGCACAACAACTTCTTCATTGCAATCTCCTGATTGTTGATACCAAAAAGAAAGCCATTTTATGAATATTTTATTATTTGCGCAATTGTCTAATTAATGGATGGAGGAAGCGCCTCCCACCCAGGCTGGAACAGGCGCGCACAGTTTCTGCCACCCTGCTTGGCTTGGTACTGGGCAATATCGGCACATTTAGTCAGCAGCGCTTCTGTTTCGGCATGGCTGGGGTAAAGAGCTACGCCCAGACTGCTGGAAATGCTCAACCGCTGGCCACCAATGTCAAACACCCGCGCCAGTTCCTGGCGGATTTTCTCGGCCACCAGCACGGCATCTGGGGCGTGGCCATTACGCGCCAGCAGCACCAGAAACTCGTCCCCGCCCACGCGGGCTACGATATCTGAGGCACGCAAACACCCCTTAATACGCCGCGCCACCGCGCACAACAAGGCATCGCCCATGGCGTGGCCATGGGTATCGTTCACGGGTTTGAAGTGGTCCAAGTCCATAAAAATCAGCGCCATGCTATGCCCCTCGCGCATGGCCACAGCGCGGGCCTGTTGAAAGCGGTCTGAGAACAAATGCCGGTTCGGCAGCCCCGTCAAAGCATCATGCTGGGCCATAAAGCGGATACGCTCTTGCTGCTCTTTGCGCTCGGTAATATCGCGGGTTACGCCATGCAGCTCAATCTGATTGGTATCAGGATTGCGCACAAAATGCCCGATCGACTCTGTGCAAATAAAGTGCCCCATCCGGTGCTGCTGCTTCAGCTCCAGGGTTGCGTAGTAGGAAGAATCAATTTCTCCGCCCTCAAACTGCCCTAGCAAGCTGGGCAGACGGGCGCGCACCAGCGCTATAGACTCTGGGGGCAAGCTTTGCGCAATGGTTTGCTGCTTTAGCTGCTCAACCGTATAGCCACGCTGGCGCTGCACTGAGGGGCTGATGTACAAATAGCGCTCGGTATAGGGGCAGAGCACCCAAATCACGTCCTGCATTTCTTCGGCCAGGGTGCGGTAGCGCCGCTCACTAGCCTGCAAAGCGTTTTGTGTTTTGCGCAGGCGGGTATTGGTGCGCCAAATGTAAATAATCACCAGCAGCGCCGTCTGCACCAGCAGAAACCCAATCAGCACCGAGCCATGAAATAAACTTTTCACACGCAACAGCTGCTGCTCACGCGGGTCGGCATACAGCATGCTCGCAAAGGCATAGCCTTTGGGCAGCAAGCCCAGCTCGGTATAGGTGTTGGCAATATGCTGCCAGCGCCCCTCGTTCATATAGCCCACCTCTACCAAGTCTTGGTGCACCAGGCTGGCAATTTGGCGGGCCTCAAAGCGCAGAAAATCCGCATCTCTTTCTGGGGCATATTCAGCCAGGATATGGGCAATGCTTTCCTCGGGGTGGCTCAGGGCATATTCCCAGCCTTTGAAGCTGGCGGCGCGAAACGCCTCCACCATTTTTGGCTCGGTTTTTAGCCAATGCTCGCTGGTAAACAGGTTATCGCCATAAAAATCAATCCCCGCCTGGCGCGGGCTGTAAATGCGATACGGAAAGCCCGCCTTATTCAACAAAAATGGCTCATAACTGCTGTAAGCAGAAATGACCCCCGCGTCCCCATCCAGCAACGCCTGCAAATCACCATGATAGGGGCGCACATCCAACTGCCCAGGGGATATTTGTTCGCGCTGCAAATAAGCCAGCAGCTCTTCTGACTGGTTCTCTAACATAAAACGGTGGCGCACCAAGTCATGCACGCTTTGCTGGGGGAAATCCAGCCGCCCTATCAGCACTTGGGCAGAATGCTGCAACACCACACCCAGCACCACCACCGGCTCATTGGCAGCGCGGCTCAGTAACAGGCTGCTCGTCCCCACCCCAAAATGCGCGTGGCCTTGCACCACCTCGCGCACAGGGTCTTGGCCTGCATCGGCTGGGCGGATTTCAACCTCCAGCCCTGCCTCGCGGTAATAGCCCTGGGCCTGGGCCATGTAGTAACCGGCAAACTGAAAAGCATGCTGCCATTTCAGCTGTAGCACTACGGGCGCGGCCTGTAGCGGCATAGCAAGCAGGCCACCCAAACAGAGCAGCAAAGTTGCTAAATAACTCCGCCAATCTGGCCAGCCGCTGCTATGCACAAGCTACCCCCCAGTTATCAAAATCGCTTACGCAATATAAATCTAACTGCCACTCATATACACTTTTTTACACATTGATTTTAACTATGGATAAATGATGGCGTACAGCTATTTACGCCACCTCCCCACGCAGCGTATAAGTCATGGCCTCGGTGATTTTGACATCGGCCATTTGACCAATCAAAGCGGCATCACCGGGAAAGTTCACCACGCGGTTGCATTCGGTGCGGCCCATCAACTCGCCGTTGTCGCGTTTGGACATGCCCTCCACCAGCAGGCGCTGCACCGTGCCTACGCGCTCTTCGCTAATGTCTTTGATGTTCTGATTGATATTAGCCTGCACCGCCTGCAAGCGGCGCAGCTTGACCGCATGCGGCGTATCGTCGTGCAGATTGGCCGCTGGCGTGCCGGGGCGGGGGCTGAAGATAAAGCTAAAGCTGTTGTCAAAGCGCACATCGTCCATCAGCTTCATCAGCTTGTTGAAATCGTCCTCCGTCTCGCCCGGAAAGCCGACGATGAAGTCACTGCTCATCGCCATATCGGGGCGAATGGCGCGTAGCTTGCGGATGGTGCTTTTGTATTCCATCGCGGTGTAGCCGCGCTTCATGGCCATCAGGATGCGGTCGCTGCCGTGCTGCACTGGTAAATGCAAGTGGCTCACCAGCTTGGGCAGCTTCTCGTAAGCCGCAATCAGGCGCGGGGTGAACTCATTGGGGTGGCTGGTGGTGTAGCGCAGGCGCTCAATGCCGGGAATGTCAGACACATATTCCAGCAGCAGGGCAAAGTCGGCAATTTCGGCGGTGTCGCCCATCTGGCCGCGATAGGCGTTCACGTTCTGCCCCAGCAGGGTGATTTCCTTTACGCCCTGGTCAGCCAGGTCGGCAATTTCTACCAGCACATCTTCCAGCGGGCGGCTGACCTCTTCGCCCCGCGTATAGGGCACGACGCAATAGCTACAGTATTTGCTGCACCCTTCCATGATGGAAACAAACGCGCTTGCGCCCTGCACGCGGGCGGGGGGCAGGTGGTCAAACTTTTCAATTTCGGGAAAGCTAATATCCACCTGGGGCTTGCGCTGGGTTTGACGCGCTTGCAACAACTCCGGCAAGCGGTGCAGGGTTTGCGGGCCAAACACCACATCCACAAACGGGGCGCGTTTGATGATGGCCTCCCCCTCCTGGCTGGCGACGCAGCCGCCCACGCCAATCAGCACACCTTTTTCTTTCAGGTGCTTGACGCGGCCCAGGTCGCTAAACACCTTCTCTTGCGCTTTTTCGCGCACCGAGCAGGTGTTGAACAAAATCAGGTCGGCTTCGTCCGGGTTGTTGGTGGGGGTGTAGCCCTTGGCGGCTTGTAGTACGTCGGCCATCTTGTCCGAGTCGTACTCGTTCATCTGGCAGCCAAAGGTTTTGATAAAGACTTTTTTCTCAGCGCTATTGGTTTTGGTATCGGTATCGGTCATGGTGGGAGCTTTCTAGGCCATTCACAAAAGCCCGTCCCCAGCGATACAGCTTACACCCTGCCCCAAAGCAAACGCCGCCCAACACTACGAGCAGGCGGCAGCCATGGCAGCGGCGATTCATGGTGTGTATCCAGAGGCCGAGCCTATAAAAAACCCGCAATTGTACGGGGGTTAAGCGCCAGCCACCAGCGCCACCCCGCCCTGCTGGCGCACCCGCCCGCCCTCTAGCAGCACCACATGCTGGGCCAGTTGCGCCACCTCATCGGCTGCGTGGCTTACGTACAGCATGGGTATCTGCAAATGCTGTTGCAGGCTTTGCAGATAGGGCAGCACCTCCGCCTTGCGCGCGGCATCCAGGGCGGAAAGCGGTTCATCCATCAGCAATAGCTGGGGGCTGGTGGCCAGGCTGCGGGCAATCGCCACGCGCTGGCGCTCCCCGCCTGACAGGGACTGCGGCTGGCGCTGTAATAAATGGCCAATCCCCAGCAGCTCAATCGCCTGCTCCAGCCCCACCCTGCGCCGCTGCACAGGGGTGCGCTTTAAGCCGTAGTGCAGGTTTTGCAGCACGCTCAAATGCGCAAACAGGCTGGCCTCCTGAAACACATAGCCCAAGCCCCGCCTATGGGTGGGCAGCCATTGGCGGCGGGCATCATCCTGCCACACTTGGCCATTCACCACCACCCGCCCCTGGGCACGTTCCAGCCCGGCAATGGCGCGCAGGCACGTCGTCTTACCGCAGCCCGAGGGGCCGAACAACGCCGTTACGCCTTGGCCGGGCAGCTCCAGCGCCACCTCCAGCGCAAAACCTGGGCGCTGCCAGCGCAGTGCAATCTCTAGCATGCGCCCTTACCCCGCCTGCGAGCGCCCAGACTGGCGCGGCTGCAACCATTGCAGCACCATCAGCACGGCAAACGAGAAGGCCAGCATCAGCGCCGCCAAGCTATGCGCCTGGGCGTACTCCATCGCCTCCACATGGTCGTAAATCTGCACCGACACCACCCGCGTTACCCCTGGGATATTGCCGCCCAGCATCAAAATCACACCAAACTCCCCCACCGTATGGGCAAAACTCAGCACCGCCGCCGTAATAAAACCGGGGCGGCACAGCGGCAGCACCACGCTCCAGAACGTATCCCAAGGGCTGGCCCCCAGGGTAGCCGCCACCTCTAGCGGCCTGGGCCCCAAAGCCTCAAAAGCCCGCTGCAAAGGCTGCACCGTAAACGGCAGGGAATACACCAGCGAGCCAACCACCAAACCCGCAAAGGTAAACGGCAAGCGGCCCAGGCCCAGCGCCTCAGTCAGCCAGCCAACAGGGCCATGCGGCCCCATCAACACCAGCAGATAAAAGCCAATCACCGTAGGCGGCAGCACCAGCGGCAAAGCCACCACCGCCCCAATAGCCGTGCGCCAGCGCGAAGGGGTATGCGCCAACCACCAAGCCACCGGCGTACACAGCACCAGCAGCAGCACCGTGGTAATACTGGCCAACTTCAGGGTTAAAGCAATGGCCTGCCAATCCTCGGGGCTAAATTGCATCACGCAGCCGCTTAAAAGCGATAGCCGTAGGCGGTAATCACCGCACGCGCCTTCTCACCCTTCAAATAATCCAGCAAAGCGCTGGCGGCGGGGTTGCTCTGGCCAGCTTTAAGCAACACCGCATCCTGGCGAATGGGGGCATGCATACCCTCAGGCACCTGCCAGGCCGAGCCTTCGCGCAACTGCCCCTGGTGCATCACTTGTGACAGGGCCACAAAACCCAGCTCTGCGTTGCCCGAGGCGGCAAACTGGTAAGTCTGGGCAATGTTCTCCCCCAGCACCGTGCTTTTTTCAATACGCTGGCGCGTAGCCTCATCCAGCCCCAGCTTATCCAGCGTGGCCTGGGCGGCTGCGCCATAAGGGGCCAGCTTGGGGTTGGCAATGGCGATATGCCGCCAGTCACCCGCCTTCAGCACCTGGCCTTCAGCATCCACATAGCCTGCCTGCTTGCTCCACAGCACCAACTGGCCAATGGCATACGTAAAGCGGCTGGCATCTTGGCCGTGGCCTTCTTTCACCAGCTTTTCAGGCGTGGAATCATCCGCCGCCAGCAAAATCTCAAACGGCCCACCATTCACAATTTGCGCGTAAAACTTGCCCGTAGCACCAAACGACAGCAACGCCTGATGGCCCGTATCCTGCTCAAACAGCTTGGCAATCTCCTGCATAGGCGCGGTGAAGTTAGCGGCCACTGCCACCTGCACCGAATCCGCATGCGCAGCGCCCCAGCCCAGGCACAAAGCAGCCAGCGCCACAGGGCGCAGGCCAAAACCTTGATTCGATGTAGCTGCAATAGTAAGCAAGTTAGTGCGTACAGACATAAAAGAAGTCTCCTGAAAAATCAGAATAGCAAGCGCTATCCCATAAAAGAATAGCGCGCAGTGTAGCAGGGCTTGGTTTGTTAAAACTGGTTAGAAGCTATACAAAAGAAGTAAAACAGTACGATGCTATTAAAGGAGCAAGCATGCAAATTCGCCCCATTCGTACCAAAGAGGATTACAAGGCCATGCTGGCTACCGTCAGCGCATTGATTGACCTTGACCCAGAACCCAACTCCCCCGAAGGCGAGCAGCTTGAAGCGCTAGGCTTGCTGCTGGAAGCCTACGAGGCAAAGTATTACCCGGTTACTCCCCCCTACCACTCATCCTGACAAACCCACCGCTGGTCAGAAACCCCACCGCCCCTGCCACCCCGCGCACTAGCATGCCAGCCATGCACTGTGCCCCTCATGCCCCCCTTTGTTTACCCAAGCCACGCTCCCGAGGCGAGCGCGGCTTCACCTTGATTGAGGTGCTGGTCACCGTG
>CAZMMM010000050.1:0-8741 GCA_964567385.1 uncultured Comamonas sp. | reverse complement strand
GGGGGCAATCGTAAGCCCCTGCAGCGTAATCCAGCGGCCCAAATAAATGGGCAAAGCTGCGCCTTATCGGGGGAACGGCGCAGCGGCAAATCCGAATAATCGACTGCACCTTGTGCTGCGTGTCAGCAGTGCTTGCTTGTCTATCGGAAAAAAGAATATGTCTGCAGTTGCTGAAATTCCTGTTGCCTCTAACCCGCCTGTGCCGGTTCCTGCTGCCTCTGCGCCTGCCGCTGGAGGGGCTGTTTCTTTGCAGCAGCGTATTGCCGCCATGGATGGCAATCAACGCATGCGCTGGGGCATGGGCGCTGCCGCTTTGGTGGCGCTGGTGGCCGCCGCCGTGTTTTTTAGCCGCCAGCCCGATTACCGTGTGCTGTTCTCTAACTTGGGGGACAAAGATGCAGGCGCTATCGTGGCGCAGTTGGCGCAAATGAATGTGCCCTACCGCTATACCGAGGGCGGCGGCGCCATCCTTGTGCCCGCTGACAAGGTGCACGATGCCCGCCTGCGCCTGGCCACCCAGGGGCTGCCCAAAGGCTCGATTGCTGGCTTTGAGGTGATGGACAACAGCAAATTCGGTATCACCCAGTTTCAAGAGCGGGTGAACTACCAGCGCGCTTTGGAAGGGGAACTGACACGCTCTATTCAGGGGCTGTCGGCAGTCAAAGATGCCCGTGTGCATTTGGCCTTGCCCAATCAGAACGGCTTTTTCCGCGAGCAGCAAAAACCCTCTGCCTCGGTGATTGTGAATCTGCACCCTGGCCAGATGATTGACCGTGCGCAGATTGCCGGCATGGTGCATCTGGTGGCCTCTAGCGTGCCAGAGCTCTCGCCCAGCAGCGTGAGTGTGCTGGATGACACCGGCAAGCTACTGTCCCAACAACCTGATGGCAAAGACAGCTCTATTGACTTGCAGCAGCTGATGTACCAGCAGCAGCTGGAGAAGCAATACGCCCAGCGCATTCTGGACATTCTTGAGCCTGTGGTGGGCGTGGGCAACGTCAAGGCCCAGGTGACGGCGGATTTGGACTTCTCGCAGTCTGAGTCCACCTCTGAGCTGCACGCGCCCAACCAGGGCGATGCTGCAGCCAGCGCCATTCGCAGCCAGCAACTGCTGGAAAGCAGTGGCGCACCCAAAGATACTCCCGCCACTGGCATTCCCGGAGCGGTCACCAACCAGCCACCCCAGGTATCAGCCGCGCCCATCAATGGTGTGGGCCAGCCCCTGTTGACGGCAGAGCAACAGCAGCGCAGCTTCTTGCAAATTCCGGGCAGTAAGCGTGAGCTGGTCACCAATTACGAGGTGGATAAAACCATCCGCGTGACCCGCAACAGCAGTGGCGGCATCAAGCGCATGACCGCAGCCGTGGTAGTGAACTACCTGCCCGGCCAGGCTGCTGAGTCTGGTGCTGTGGCTGCACCCCAGCCCCTGAGCGAGCAGCAGCAAGCGCAAATGCTGGCCTTGGTGCGCGAGACGATTGGCTTTAATGCCGAGCGTGGCGACTCGGTCAACCTGATGAACGCCCCTTTCCAGAAAGAAGTGGCTGTGGCCTCAGACCTGCCCATTTGGCAGCAGCCTGAGACGATTGCCATGGTGCGCTCCATTGTCTGGCCTGTGGGCTTGGTGTTGGCGGCCTTGATTTTGATGTTCGGCGTGGTGCGCCCCTTGGTGAAGATGCGCCGCAAGAAAGAAATGCAGCAGCAGCTTGACCTGCTGGAGGCGGAAGAGCTGGAGCGCCCTGCTCTGCCGCAAAAAGCCGGCGAGTTGCCCCCTGAGCAGCTGCGCCTGGATCAGGCCCGCACCCTGGCCAAGCAAAACCCGATTGCCGTGGCCAACATCATCAAAACCTGGGTCAACGGTGCTGAAGCCAGCTAAAGCCGCCGCTTTAAAAGTTGAACCAACGCAGACGCATAAATAAAGAGTAGTGGCTATGGATGATCGTGGATTGAATGACGCAGCAATTTTGCTGATGTCCCTGGGCGAGGAGGAAGCCGCAGAGGTCTTCAAACACCTCTCGCCCAAAGAGGTACAAAAGCTGGGTGAGACCATTGCCCGCATGCGCTCGGTCTCTAAAGAGAAGGTGGATTTTGTTGTCTCGCGCTTTACCGATGACTGCGCCGCGCAAAGTCTGCTGGTGGAGGATGCCAGCGATTACGTCAAATCAGTGCTGCGCCGCGCCCTGGGTGACGACAAGGCCTCGCTGCTGCTAGACCGCATCTTGCAGGGCGGTGACGTATCGGGCATTGAGAGCCTCAAGTGGATGGACCCCATCTCTGTGGCGGAGCTGCTGCGCAATGAGCACCCGCAAATTGTGGCCGCTATCTTGGTGCACCTGGAATACGACCAGGCTGCAGGCATTTTGATGCAGCTGCCCGAGCGCATGCGCAGCGAAGTCATGTTGCGTGTGGCCACGCTGGAGGGCATCCAGCCCTCGGCCCTGAAAGACTTGAATGAGGTGCTCTACCAGGTGCTGGCTGGGGGCGACAAGATTCGCAAGTCCTCGTTGGGTGGGGTCAAGACGGCGGCAGAAATGCTCAACCTGCTGGGCGGCAATGCCGATGCCGCAGTGCTGGACACCATCCGCAACTACGACGCAGACCTGGCCCAGAAAATCATGGACAAGATGTTCGTCTTCGACGATTTGGTCAAGCTGGACGACCGCTCGCTGCAGCTGGTGCTGCGCGAAGTGGCTTCGGAGACGCTGATTGTTTCGCTCAAAGGCGCTTCTATGGAAGTGCGCGACAAAATTCTGGCCAATATGTCTATGCGTGCGGCTACCGCCCTCAAGGAAGACCTGGAAGGCCGTGGCCCCATGCGCCTGTCCGAGGTGGAAGCGCAGCAGCAAGAGGTGCTCAAAATCGTGCGCCGCTTGGCCGACGAGCAGCAAATCACCATCGGCGGCGGCGCCGAGGATGCCTTTGTCTAACGGAGCGCAGATATGGGAAACGACTCCACCAGCCGCAGGCCAGCGCGCTTCATCCCCGGAGAGCAGCTGGGCGAGCAAGACGTGCGCCGCTGGCATTTTGCTGATGTCAGCCTGGCCGACGATTTGGCAGACCCTTTGCTGGCGTCCACCCCCGGCGCGGGCTTTCAAACCTTTGAAGACCATGAGGCCGCTGCCCAGAAAGCCCTGGAAATTGAGCTGCAACGCCAGCGCATGCAAGAGCAAGCCGCTGCCCACCAGCAGGCGAGCGATGCAGCACAGGCCGATGCTGAAGCCGCAGGCGGCACCTTGCACATGGACGATGCTGCTCTGCAAGAGCTGCTGGAGCAAACGCGCCAAGAAGCATTTCAACAAGGCCTGGAGCAAGGCCAGCAGCAAGGCATAGAGCATGCCCATGCGCAATGGCAAGAGCGCTTTGACGAATACCAGGCCAACCAAGGCCAGGAAGTAGCCCAGCACTTGGCGCAGCTGATGCAGCAGGCGCAAGGCGGCATTGCCCATTTGCAAGAGCAGGTGGCACCCGATTTGTTGCAACTGGCTTGTGATATTGCTCGCCAGGTGGTGCGCCAAGAGCTGCGCACCAACCCCCAGGCGCTGATGCCCGTAGTGCGCGAGGCGCTAGACATGCTGGGCGCAGAAACCAAACCCGCCACCGTGCGCCTGCACCCCGATGATTGGCAGCTGCTGGAGCCGCACCTGCGCACTGCTTTGCCCAACCCCAAAATCGAATGGCTGCAAGACGCAGGTGTGCAGCCTGGCGACTGCCGGATTGAAAGCCAAGGCGCGCTTGTGGATGGCAGCTTGGAGAAACGCTGGCAGCGTGCTGTAGCCGCGCTGGGGCTGGTCTCTACCTGGTATGAAGGTGCGGCCCATGGGTGATACACCGCACATGGCTAGCCAATTGCAGCATATGCTGCAACTAGGCCAACAGCGCCTGCAGCAGGGCGTGGCCCTGTCTAGCCACGGCACACTGACCCGTTTAACGGGCTTGGTGCTGGAGGCCACCGGCCTGCATGTGCCCGTGGGCGCGCAATGCCACATCCACCAGCCCGGCGAAGACCCTGTGCTGGCCGAGGTGGTGGGCTTTGCGGGCGATAAAGCCTTTCTCATGCCTGCGGGTGATATTCAGGGCCTCTCTAGTGGTGCTTTGGTCATTCCCGTGCAGCCCTTTGTACCGCCGTTGCGCTTGGGCGATACCAGTGTGCCCGATATGAGCAGTGGCGTGCTGCGCCTGCCCCTGGGGGATGGCTTATTGGGGCGAGTGGTGGATTCCCAAGGCATTCCCTTGGACCATGATGGCCCTTTGCAGAACGTACAAGCCCGAGAGCTAGAGCGCGAACCCCTTAACGCCATGGAGCGCGACCCTGTGCGCGAAAGCCTGGATACCGGCGTGCGTGCCATCAACAGCCTGCTGACGGTGGGGCGCGGCCAGCGCCTGGGGCTGTTTGCCGGTTCTGGCGTGGGTAAATCCGTGCTGCTGGGCATGATGGCGCGTTACACCAAGGCCGACGTGATTGTCGTGGGCCTGATTGGCGAGCGTGGCCGTGAGGTCAAGGAGTTCGTCGAAGACATTCTGGGCGCACAAGACCGCAGCCGCGCTGTGGTGGTGGCTGCCCCCGCTGATGCGCCGCCGCTACTGCGTATGCAGGGCGCGAGCTACTCCACCGCCATTGCCGAATACTTTCGTGACCAGGGCAAGCATGTGCTACTGCTGATGGATTCCCTCACCCGCTACGCCCAGGCGCAGCGTGAAATCGCCCTGGCCATTGGCGAGCCACCGGCCACCAAGGGCTATCCGCCATCGTGTTTTGCCAAGCTGCCCGCCCTCGTAGAGCGCAGCGGCAATGGCTTGAACGGCGTGGGTTCCATCACCGCCTTCTACACCGTGCTGTCAGAGGGCGATGACCAGCAAGACCCGATTGCCGATGCCTCACGCGCTATTTTGGACGGGCACTTCGTGCTCTCACGCGCCCTGGCCGAGCAGGGGCATTACCCGGCGATTGACATTGAGCAATCGGCCTCGCGGGTGATGCACAACGTGGTCTCGCGTGAGCATTTCGAATTAGCTAGGCGGTTTAGAGCCGTCTATTCGCGCTATCAAAAATCCAAGGATTTGATACAAGTTGGGGCTTATGTGAATGGCTCTGACCCGCAGGTGGATGAAGCCATTCGCCTGCAACCAGCGATGGCCCAGTTCTTGCAGCAAACCATGTTTGAAGGCGCAACCATGCCCGATAGCTTGGCGGCCATGGAGCAAGTATTGCAAGCCTAGGGCTGAAGCATTGCGCTGGTCTGCCGATAACAGCTTAGGCAGGCGCTGGAATGAATGAATCAATCAAAAGCCCTGGGGCTTTTGCAGAAAAAAAGGTGGTGTATGTCTTCTTTGAATGCTTTGATGATTGCCATTGAAATGGCCACCCGCAAGCGCGATGAAGCACGCCAGGCGCTGCGTGACCGTGTGCAAGCCCAGTCCGCTGCGATTGCGCAAATGGAGCAGCTGCAAGCCTATAGCGCTGAAATGCAAGAGCGCTGGGCACTGCGTGAGGGGGCAGAGTTCAAGCCCGAGGTGATGTTTCACCAGCGCCAGTTCATGCAACGCCTGGAACATGCCATTGAGCTGCAAACCAAGGTGCTGCGCGACCACGAGCTGCGCGTCCAAGCCGCCCAGCATGCTTTGATGACCACCGAGCTGCGCCTGTCCAGCCTGGAGAAGGTGGTGCAAATGCGCCGCCGCGATATGGCCTTGGCTGAGCAGCGCCGCGACCAGAAGCAAACCGACGAGCGCGCCGCCCTGCAATTCATAGGCCGTACCTTTGGCATGCAGTTTCAGGAGGCCTAAGCCATGAGTGCTGTCACCACCACCGCTTCAGCGGCTGTGAAGCCTGCCGCCGCTCAACAGCCTGTTGCCCCCAAAGAGGCCAAGGACAATGCGGTAGCGTTTGATTTCTCCTTGCTCCTGCAAGATGCGGAATCTGAAACGCTGCAGGCAGAAACCCAACTAGATGCCGATGTTGCAGAGGGCTTGGCTGACCGCCTTGCCCAAGATGCGGCAGAATCCCTGCCCGCCGTTGATGGGCTCCCCCCTGTGCAAGAAGAGGATTTTGGCCTGTTGGGGCAGCTTGCAACCCCAAACCTAGGGGATGCATCGTCAGCTGCACAAGAAGAGGCCGAGCCTCTTGCCGAAGCCCTGGGTGGCGGTAAAGCCCCAGCCTTGGTTGCAGGCCTACCCCGCCAAGGCCTACTCACAGCTGCTATGGGGGTGGAGCGCCCGGCCCAGCAAGCCATGGCATTGCATACCCAGGCTGAGGTGGTGGAGTCAGGGCTGGATGTATTAAGCGGCCTGGAAGGGCGCAGGCTTGGGGCAGATGCCACCTCCCCCCAAGATGCCGCAGAGCGCGCAGGCCGTATCGTGCTGGATGAGCGCTGGCAGCTGGCTGACTCTGCCGACATAAGCCCACCCATGGCCCGTTTGGCCAATCAGGTGGAGCAATGGGCGGTGCAGTGGCTGGGAGTGGCTGCCGCAACACCCCGAGGCCATACAACTGGTGGCGCTGGCAGCCAGGCAGATACGGCTGAATGGACACATGCCCAGATGCTGGCTGACGGTGGTTCTGGCTTGCGCTTGATGGAGCAAGCCGTGCAAGCCTCTCAAGGCAGCCAGCAAGCGGGCCAGCAGGCCGCACAAGAGCAGCTGCGCCAAGAAGACTTGCGCTTTTGGCTACAGGGCCAGCAGCAGCGCGCAGAGGTCGTGCTACAGCGCGATGGCCAAAGTGTGCGCGTGCAAGTCTTGCTGCAGGGGCAGGAGGCGCATGTGGTGCTACGCAGCGATCAAGAAGACTTGCGCGAGCTACTCGGTGCAGGCTTGGCCCAGCTGAGCGATATGTTGGCCCAGCAAGGCTTGGCCCTGGCCGAGGCATCGGTTCAAGCCGATGCGCAGGCATCATCTGATAAGGAGGCCGCCGCCTCTCTGCAAGCACTAGGGCGTGCGCAGCGCGGGCGCATTAGCGCGGCCCTGACGGCGGCGCAAATGCAAGACCTAGAAGGCATGCTGCCCGCAGAGCAGTCTGGCTTGGGGCGCTTGAATCTTTATGTGTGAAATTGTGACACCTGGCAGGGTAAATACCTTGGTTAAGCACTGGGCACACGCCTAAAAACCTTGATTTTGGCTATCATTTACGGTTCTGTGGGCAATAATAAGCCTGCAATCCGACACTCTGCCTGCCTGCTCTTTGGGTCAGGTTGGCAGATTCGCCCCCATTTCTTTCAAGGAATACCAACGTGGCAGAAGCAGCAGCTGGCAGTGCTCCACCAGCAAAAAGTAGTAAAAAACTGATCGTGATTGGCGCCATCGCAGCTCTGCTGGGTGTAGTCGTTGCCGTGGTGTTGGTGATGATGCTGGGACAGCAAGATGATGATGAGGGCGCTGGCAAAGCTCCCGCCGTCGTGGTGCCGACCTTCTACCCCCTGGAGAGCTTGGTGGTAAATCTGGCTGACCCAGGCGGCGACCGCTTCATCCAGCTAGGCATTACCCTGGAGCTGCTGGACGAAAAAACTGCTGACCAGGTCAAGCAGTTCATGCCCAGCATTCGTGATGGCATCTTGCGCCTAGTCTCTCAGCGCACGGCAGAGGAGCTGCTGATGGGCGAAGGTAAAGAGAAGCTGGCGGCAGATATTTTGGTAGAGGTCTCCCGTCCTTTTGGTGGTGGCCGCCAAGCGCGCCGCCCCGCCGATGAGTATGACGACGACTATGATGACCGTCCCCGCCGCGCCTCTGCGCGCCCGGTGCGCCGAGTGCTGTTTTCCAGCTTTATCATCCAGTAATCTTTTTTAGCCGAGCAAAGGTGCGCCATGAGTGACTCTTTTCTGTCTCAAGAGGAAGTCGATGCCCTTTTAGAGGGCGTGACCGGCGAGAGCCAGAAAACCGACATTGCTGAAGGCGAAGAGGGGGCATTTCGTAATTACGATATCTCCAGCCAAGAGCGCATTGTTCGTGGTCGCATGCCGACCATGGAGATTGTGAACGAGCGCTTCGCCCGTAACTTTCGCATCGGTTTATTCAACTTTATTCGGCGCAGCCCCGAGGTTTCGGTGGGCACGGTGGCAGTGCAGCGCTATAGCGCCTTTCTGCGCCGCTTGGCAGTGCCGACGAACTTCAATATCGTGGGCATTCGCCCCTTGCGCGGCAACGGCCTGGTAGTGTGTGAGCCGTCTTTGGTGTTTGGCATCATTGACACTTTGTACGGCGGCTCGGGCCGCCTGCAAACCCGTATTGAGGGGCGTGACTTTTCTGCCACAGAGCAGCGGGTGATTAACCGCTTGGTAGACGTCATCAGTGAAGAATACAAAAAAGCTTGGAATGGCATCTACCCGCTAGAGCTGGCTTACCAGCGCTCAGAGATGCAGCCGCAGTTTGCCAACATCGCAACGCCCAGCGAGATTGTGGTCTCCACCGCTTTCCAGCTAGAGATTGGCGACGTTTCAGGCGCTATCCATATCTGCATGCCTTATGCAACGATGGAGCCGATTCGTGATATTTTGTACTCCTCCACTCAGGGCGACTCCATGGAGGTGGACAGGCGCTGGGTGAAGGTGCTGACCCGAGAAATTCAGTCCGCTGAAGTGACCCTGGTGGCAGAGCTGGCCAGGGCAGATGCCTCGGTGGAGCAGCTGTTGGCAATGAAGCCCGGCGACTTTATCGAGCTAGTGCGCGAGCCTAGAATTCGCGCCTCTATTGGCGGAGTGCCTGTGTTTGAGTGCCAATACGGTACGCACAATAATAAGTACGCAATTCGTATTGAG
>CAZMMM010000049.1:945-8804 GCA_964567385.1 uncultured Comamonas sp. | reverse complement strand
GAGTTTTTTCATCATGTCAAATTCTCCGGGAAAGTAAAAAAGTGGCAAAAAGCCGTTCAGGGTTTGAGTTGCAGGCTGATAGCGCCCAGTTCGGCATTGCCTTGCGCCTTCAACTCAGTGCTAGCTTTAGCAGGCCAGCTAAAGGGGATGCTGACCAGCTCACGGCCACCAACTTCGCGGGCGGCTTCCACCATCAGCTTGTATTCCCCTGGGGGCAGGGCGGCAAAGGGAGCCTGGCCTTCGGTAAATTCCATGCTGTGGCTACCGGCGGGGCGGGTGGGGCTGGTCACGCCATCAATGGGGAAGTCCAGATCACGGCCTGTGCGTCGCCACCATTGGCGCATGTCTTTGAGCCACTTAGTGCCCTCGGCGTTTTTCAGTTTGATGTCGTACCACACCGCCAGGGTGCTGGCTACGCTGCTGTCGGCACGTTCAATCCACACGGCCACGTAGGGGCGGTGGTATTCGGCCACTTGCAGGCGGGGTACTTCCACCCCCACGGTAATGCCAGCGGCCATGGCAGGCAGCCCCAAAGCGGCGGTAACAGCAGCAGCGCTATAGCGTAGATACAAAGGTTTCATGGGCACAAACTCACTTTTTCAATGGATGAATAACAAGGCCAGCAGCGCGGGCAGCAGCAGCCCCAAGCCCAGCACAGGCCAGGCCATGGGGCGGTTTTTGGCGTGCAGGTACAAAATCCCCACGCCAGTCAGGCTAAACAGCACGCAAGCGGCGGCAAAAATATCAATCAACCAGCGCCAGGCTGCGCCGGTGTTGCGCCCCTTGTGCAAGTCGTTGAAGTAAGAAATCCAGCCCCGGTCGGTGCGCTCGTATTCGGCAGCACCGTCGGGCAAGCTGATGCGCAACCAGGCATCGCCACCTGGGCGCGGCAGGGAGAGGTAAATCTCATCGTCGGCAAATTCGGCATCGCGCCCAGCGGTGGAGATGCGCCAAGTCTTGTCCAGCCACGCCTGCAACTGCGGCGGCAGCGGGGCATCGCCAGCGGGGGGCAGGTCTTGCAGCAGCTGGGGCGGCACTTGTGCCTCTAGCTGGGTGGTGCGCGGTGCGCCCTCAATATCGGCAGCGTGGTTCAGCGTAAAGCCGGTAATGGCAAACAACAGCATGGCCACCAGACTGAGGGCGGCACTCACCCAATGCCATTGGTGCAAAGTTTTCAGCCAACGGGCGCGGCTAGGGGAGGAGGAAGTCGTCATGCCAGAGAATGCAGGGCGCTGAGGGAACGTACAGAGAGTGGTTGGAGCGGCCGATTCTAAGTCAATCAAATGAGAATCAATACTGTTTAAGGGCTTTTACCCCGCCTTTACATAGGCCGCGCCCAGGCTGGCAGGCCTTACCATTGCCAGCTTGATTGTTTGTTCATATCTGCGTGTCCTTCGCCTTCTTGCTTTTCGCCTCTTATGCCCCTCACCCACGCCCCTTTAGTGATTGATGTTGCCGGAACTACCCTGAGCAACACCGACCGCCAGCGCCTGCGCCACCCCCTGGTAGGCGGCCTGATTCTGTTTGCCCGCAACTGGCAAGATCGCGCCCAGCTCACCGCCCTGTGCGCCGCCATCAAGGCTGAGCGCCCCGACATCCTGATTTGCGTGGACCACGAAGGCGGGCGCGTGCAGCGCTTTCGCAGCGATGGCTTCACCCACCTGCCGCCCATGCGTGCCTTGGGGGAGCTGTGGGACAGTGCCAGCCCCCAACGTGCCCAGCAAGCCGCCCTGGCCTGTGGCTATGTACTGGCCGCCGAGCTGCGTGCCTGCGGGGTGGATTTGAGCTTTACCCCCGTGCTGGACTTGGACTGGGGCCATAGCGAGGTGATTGGCGACCGCAGCTTTGGCCGCCAGCCTCAGCGGGTCGCCGCCCTGGCGCAAAGCCTGATGCACGGCCTGCTGCAAGCGGGCATGGCCAACTGCGGCAAACACTTCCCCGGCCATGGCTTTGCGGCGGCGGATTCGCATATCGCCATGCCCGTTGATGAGCGCAGCCTGGCCACCATCCTGAGCGACGATGCCGCGCCCTACCCTTGGCTAGCGCAGGCCATGAGCAGCGTCATGCCCGCGCATATCGTCTATCCGCAGGTGGATGGCCGCCCGGCAGGCTTTAGCGCCCGCTGGCTGCAAGACCTTCTGCGCCGCCAGATGGGTTTTGACGGCGTGATTTTCAGCGATGACCTGAGCATGGAAGGCGCTCGCCTGCTCGATGGTCAACCCATCAGCTACACCCAGGCCGCGCTGGCCGCCCTGCAAGCGGGCTGCGATATGGTGCTGCTGTGCAACCAAAGCTTGGGAGATGGCCAGGCAGTCGATGAGCTGCTGACTGGCCTGAGTGCTGCCCAGGCACAAGGCCAGTGGCAGCCCAGCGCCGCCAGTGCCCAGCGCTGCCAGCGCCTGCTGCCCAGCAGCCCCGCGCTGGATTGGCCAGCCCTGCAACAAGACCAGCGCTACCAACGCGCCCTGGACTTACTACCCCTTTCCCCATCCCAGGAGGCGCTATGCGCGTAGGTGTTTTAACCGGCGGGGGCGACTGCCCTGGCCTGAATGCGGTGATTCGTGCCGTCACCAAATCCCTGATTCACCATGGCCAGTGCGAGGTACTAGGCATTGCCGACGGCTTTGAAGGCTTGATGGGTCAGCAGCCCCGTGTGCAGGCGCTCGATTGGGAGGCTGTATCCGGCATCCTGCACATCGGTGGCACGATTTTGGGCACCAGCAACACCGCCAACCCCCTCAAAGATGCTGCCACCCTGGCACAGGTGCAGGCCAATGTGCAGGCGCTGGGGCTGGATGTGGTGGTCGCCATTGGTGGCGACGGCACCATGAGCCTGGCGCACGGCGTAGCTCAGGCCACTGGAATGCAGTGCATTGGCGTGCCCAAAACCATTGACAACGACATTGCCTACTGCGAACGCAGCTTCGGCTTCGACACCGCCGTTGCCACCGCCACCGACGCACTGCGGCGCATTGAAAGCACCGCCAACAGCCACCACCGTGTGATGATTGTTGAGACTATGGGTCGCCACGCAGGCTGGCTGGCGCTGGAAGCCGGGCTGGCCGGCGCGGCAGACATCATCTTGCTGCCTGAGCTGGATTACGACCTGCAAGCCATTGCCCAAGTCTGCCAAGCCCGCGAGCAGCGCCAGCGCTACACCATCATCTGCGTAGGCGAAGGTGCCAAGCAAAGCGGCGCAAGCCAAACCGTGCAAGCGCGGGTGGAAACCAGCCCCGACCCCGTGCGCCTAGGCGGCGTAGGCCATGTGCTACGCCAGCAATTGCAGCCCCTGATTAACAGCGAAGTACGCACCACCGTGCTAGGCCACATCCAGCGCGGCGGCGACCCTACGCCCTATGACCGCGTGCTGGCCTCGCGCTACGGCCACAAGGCGGCGCAACTGGTACTGGCCGGACAGTTTAGCCAAATGGTGACTTTGCAGAACGGCCAGATTGGCAGCGTACCCATTGCCAGCGTGGCCAACACCCAGCGCACCGTGCCCGCTGACCACGAGCTGCTGACCATGGCGCACGACATTGGCATCAGCCTGGGCCGATAAACCCCACCCCCTGCACCCACAAAACACACACAAAACGCTTGCTCAGCGCTACATTCAAGCTTTCAAGCCTTGTTGGGCGCTAGCGCCTTGGCACAAAATTCTGGCGTAAAAATTGTATGGATAAGCACTACCTCACCCCCTTGTTTGCCCCCCAGTCGATTGCCGTCTTGGTGGGCGACAAAGACCAGACCGACACCCTCTCCCCACAAGCCCAGGTGCTACTGAGCAACCTGGAGAGCAGCAAATTCAGCGGCAAACTCACCTATGTGAATGCGCACACCAGCGCCACCTTGGTAGAGCTGGCCCAGTCGCATATTGATCTGGCCGTAATTGCCTTGGAGGTGGACAAGCTGTTGCCCGCCCTGGAGTCAGTAGCACGCATGGGCTGTAAAGCGGTCTTAATCCTCTCGCGCGGGGTCGATGAGGGGCTGGCCGACAAGCTCAGCGCCGTAGCCGAGCAAGCGGGCGTGATTTTGCTGGGCCCCAACTCTATGGGCCTGCAGCGTCCCCACCTAGGGCTGAACGCCAGCGCCATTGCGCCCCTGGCACAAAACGGCTCTTTGGCCTTGGTATCGCAGTCTGGGGCATTGACCAGCGCCATTCTGGACTGGTCGGTGAGCAACGGCGTGGGCTTCTCCACCGTGGTATCACTAGGCCCGCATACCAGCATGGGCCTGCCCGAGGCGCTGGATTTTCTGGCCAGCGATGGCCGCACGCAAAGCATTGTGGTTTACATGGAGGGCATTCAAAACGCCCGCAAATTCATGAGCGCCCTGCGCTCTGCCGCCAATGCCAAGCCGGTGGTGGTACTCAAAGCCGGGCGCAAACCTGGGGGCAATGAGGCCGCCTTGACCCACAGCGCCGCCATTGTCGGCAGTGACGATGTGTTCGATGCCGTGCTGCGCCGCGCAGGCGCAGTGCGCGTGAACTCGTTTGTGGACTTGTTTTCAGCAGCCAAATGCTTGGCGGCACGCTATCGCCCCGTTAGCCGCCGCTTGGCGGTGGTTACCAACGGTGGCGGCCCCGGCGTACTGGCCGCTGACTGGATTGACAGCATGGGCCTGGAGCTAGGCCGCCTAAGCCCCGAAGTGGCTGAGGCACTGGCCCCACAGATTTCACCCCTGGCAGCCCTGACTGACTTGATTAACATCAGCGAGCAAGGCTCGCCCGAGCATTACCGCCTAGCGCTTGAGGCGGCCTTGAACGAGCCACATATCGGCGGCGTGCTGGCCTTATTCACCCCCCACCCCAATGCCGATGCCCAGGCCTTTGCCGAAGCCGCTGCCCAAGCGCGCCGCCGCGCTGCCAAGCCCGTGCTGACCTGCTGGATGGGCGACAGCATGGTTGCTGGTGGGCGCGAAGTGTTGCGCAAGGCCTTGATTCCTACCTTCCGCACGCCCGAGGCCGCCGTGGGCGCTTTCAGCAATATTGCCGATTTCACGCAAAACCAGCAGCTGCTGCAGCAAACGCCGCCGCCCATGTCCTCAGTGGGCAAAAAGCCCGACATTGCTGGTGCTCGCCTGATGATTGAGAGCGTGCTGGCCGAGCGCCGTCAGGTACTCACCGAGATGGAGTCCAAAACCCTGCTGGCGGCCTTCCACATCCCCGTCACCCGCACCCTGTTGGCACGTACCGCCCGCGAGGCCATGATGATTGCCACCCAACAGGGCTTTCCCGTGGCGCTAAAAATTGACTCGCCCGATATTGCGCACAAGTCTGATGTAGGCGGCGTCATGCTCAACCTGGGCAATGGCGAAGCCGTGCGCAGCGCCTACAACGACATGATGCAGCGTGTGCAACGCCTGCGCCCGGATGCGCGCATCAACGGCGTGACCGTACAGAACATGGCACGCAACCGCCGTGGGCGAGAAATCTGCATTGGCCTGGTCAGTGATGACCCCTTTGGCCCCGTCATCACCTTTGGCGCGGGCGGCACCATGATTGAGCTGATTCAAGACCGCTCCATGGAGCTGCCCCCGCTCAACCAGTTCCTGGCACGGCGCTTGATGGAGCGCTCCCGCGTGCATGAAACCCTGGGTGAGTGGCGCGGTGCTTCTGCCGTTGACCTAGAGCAACTGGAGCAGGTGCTGCTGCGCGTCTCTGACATGGTGTGCGCCCTGCCGCAACTGCGACAAATGGACATCAACCCGCTGATTGTGGATGAGTCCGGCGCGGTGGCCGTAGATGCCCGCATGGTGATTGCCGAGCAGGGCAGCAACCAGGCCCACGGCCCTTATGGCCACCTGTCCATCCTGCCCTACCCCGCACGTTACGAACAAATCTGGCCGCTGCGCGATGGCAGCGAATACCTGGTGCGCCCCATCCGCCCCGATGATGCGCAAATGCTGCAAAACCTGGTCAAAGGTCTATCGCAGCAAAGCCGCTACTTCCGCTTCGTCTCCCAACTGGCCGAGCTGCCACCAGCCATGCTGGCACGCTTTACCTTGATTGACTATGACCGCGAAATGGCGCTGGTCGCCGTCAAGCAAGAGCGCGTGGTCGATGAGGACGGCGAGGTGAGCTATCACGAGCATCTCATGGGCGTGTCGCGCTACGTCACCAACCCCGACCGCGTAAGCTGCGAGTTTGCGCTGGTGGTGGGTGATGAGTTCTCAGGCCTGGGCCTGGGTGCACGTCTGATGCTCAGCATTATGGAAGTCGCCCGCGACAAGGGCCTGGAGCGCATCGAAGGCTTGGTGCTGGCCAATAACCCCAATATGCTCAAGCTCATGCGCCGACTGGGCTTTGAGATACGCCACTTCCCTGATGACCCAGAGTTCCGCTTGGTGGTTCACGCTTTATAAGAGGATGCTAACGCGCCCCAAGCCGTTACACTCTTGCGCCATTTGCTAACCACCTGACAAAACCAGAAAGGGCCGTTCCTGCATGACCTCCAGCACCACCGTGCGTAAAGCCGTATTCCCCGTGGCCGGTTTGGGCACCAGATTTTTGCCCGCTACCAAAGCATCGCCCAAAGAGATGCTGCCCGTGGTGGACAAACCCCTGATTCAATACTCCGTTGAGGAAGCCTACCAGGCAGGCATACGCGACATGATTTTTGTGACGGGCCGCAGCAAACGCGCCATTGAAGACCATTTCGACACCGCCTATGAGCTGGAAAGCGAGCTGGAAGCCGCCGGCAAACAAGCCATGCTAGAGCTGGTGCGCAGCATTGCCCCAGCTGATATGAACTGCCTGTTTGTGCGCCAGCCGCGCAGCCTGGGCCTGGGCCACGCCGTGCTTTGCGCCCAGCCACTGGTGGGTAACGAGCCATTCGCCGTCTTGCTGGCAGATGACTTGATGGTGGGCGAGGCCGGTGGCCCCAGTGTGATGGCGCAAATGACGGCCGCTTTTGAAAAACAAGGCCGCTCCCTACTAGCCGTGCAGGAAGTGCCCGCCGAGCACACCAAGCGCTACGGTATCGTCAAGGGCGAAGCGGCGGGCGGCCCCTTGATTCGTGCCGATGAGATTGTGGAAAAGCCCGAGCCTGAGGCCGCCCCCTCACGCATGGGTGTAGCGGGCCGCTATGTGCTAACCCCGCGCATTTTTGAAGAAATCCGCAACCAGCCACGCGGCGTGGGTGGCGAGATTCAGCTCACCGACGCCATCGCCCGCCTGATGCAGCACGAGGCGGTGTACGCCTACCAATACCAAGGCAAGCGCTACGACTGCGGCAGCAAAGAGGGTTTCCTAGAGGCCACCGTAGAGCTGGCCTTGCAGCACCCTCAGGTGGGTGCTGCCTTCCGCCACTACCTGCAGGGCTTGCAGCTGGGCGAAGGCGCGTAAGGCCCAAGTGCTTTTGGGAAGTTAACGCCGACGCAGCAGGTGGGTAAACTCCCCAGCCTGCTCGGTTTGCTCAATCAGCTCGTGGCCGGTTTGCTTGGTAAATGCCTGAAAGTCGCGCTTGGAACCCACGTCAGTGGCCAGTACTTTGAGCACCTGTCCACTGTGCATGGTGGACAGGGCTTTCTTGGCTTTCAAAATAGGCAGCGGGCAATGCAGGCCACGGGCATCAACCTCTTGATCAAACGTGGTGGTAGCGGTCATAAGAGTTTTCCTTGCAAGACTTCACGGTAAGCGGGGCATTGTAGATAGAAGCCCGTCTTAGGCTGGGAACACGCCCGTTGACAGGTAGCGGTCACCCCGATCGCACACCACAAACACAATGGTGGCATCGCGCTCGCGCCGGGCAATTTGCTGGGCCACCCAGCAAGCCCCTGCGGAAGAGATACCCCCAAAAATCCCCTCCTCTCGCGCCATACGGCGGGCCATGTCCTCCGCATCGTCCTGGCTGACTAGC
>CAZMMM010000049.1:0-913 GCA_964567385.1 uncultured Comamonas sp. | reverse complement strand
ATCGACCAAGCTGGCATCGTAGATGGCGGGTAGGTACTCCTCTGGCCACTTGCGAATCCCAGGAATGCGTGAACCCTCACAGGGCTGAGCGCCAATGATGCGAATGGCTGGGTTTTGCTGCTTCAAGTAACGCGCTACGCCGGTAATTGTGCCGGTCGTGCCCATGGCGCTAACGAAGTGGGTAATCTGCCCCTCGGTTTGCTGCCAAATCTCTGGGCCAGTGCCTTCGAAGTGGGCGCGAGGGTTGTCAGCATTGGCAAACTGGTCGAGTACCACGCCCTTGCCCTGGGCCACCATTTGCGTTGCCAAGTCACGGGCGTATTCCATGCCGCCGCTTTTGGGGGTGAGCACCAGCTCTGCGCCGTAAGCCTTCATGCTTTGGGCACGCTCCACTGATAAGTCCTCGGGCATGATGAGCACCATGCGGTAGCCTTTAATGGCTGCCGCCATCGCCAAGGCAATGCCAGTGTTGCCGGAGGTCGCCTCAATCAGCGTATCGCCGGGGCGAATCTCGCCGCGCTCTTCAGCGCGCTGAATCATGGACAGCGCCGGCCTGTCCTTGACCGAGCCAGCCGGGTTATTGCCCTCCAGCTTGCCTAGCAGCACATTGCCACGGGCCAGGTTATCCGCTGCGTCTATACGCTGCAAAGCCACCAGGGGGGTGGAGCCAATCGTTGATTCAATAGTCGGGTATTTTTTCTGCATGGGTGAAATATATGCCATAATCCGCGTCTTCGTTGCGATTTGCCCGGGTGGTGAAATTGGTAGACGCAGGGGACTCAAAATCCCCCGCCGCAAGGCGTGCCGGTTCGATTCCGGCCCCGGGCACCACAAACCGCAACAACGCCATTATCGCGAGGTGGAGCAGCTTGGTAGCTCGTTGGGCTCATAACCCAAAGGTCGAAGGTTCAAA
>CAZMMM010000048.1:0-9000 GCA_964567385.1 uncultured Comamonas sp. | reverse complement strand
TTTGGCAGCTTTTATCACCCCGCTAGCCCTTGCGGTATGGCGGCCAAGCCAATAATTGGCGCTATGCATACCATCCACATTCCCCGCCCCGATTACCTGTTGTACCCCCAGCGCCAGCCCGCGCCATTGCTGGATGCTTCCACCCTTTTGCTGCTGCGCGATGTGCCCGCCGAGCAAGGCGGTGGCTGGGAGGTGTTGATGACGCGCCGCTCTGACAAGGCCAGTTTTTTGCCTGGCGCTTACGTCTTCCCTGGCGGTGGTATTGAGCCGCAAGACAGCGAAAGCGGTGATTGGCTGCTGTGCCGCCCCCAGATGCAGGCCGCTGAGGAACAACGGCGCTTTGCCCTGGCCGCCCTGCGCGAAAATTTTGAAGAAATGGGGCTGCTGCTGGCCGTGGATAGTGAAGGCCAGCCCATCAGCCCCGCGCAACTGGCCGCCTTAGACCGCCAAGCCCCCCTCTGGCCGCAACTGCAAGCCCTGGGTTTGCGCCTGGATGCGCGTGGCGTGTGGCAATTGGCGCATTGGAGCGCTGACCCCATCGTTGATAAGCGCTTTGCCGTGCCCTTCTTCATCGCCCGTATGCCGGAAGGCCAAACCCCAGTGGCTGATGAAAGCGAGCAGTTTGAACCCGTCTGGGTGCAAGCCGCGCACGCGCTGGCCGAGTACGAGGCCGGGCGTATGCCCATGATCTACCCCACCATCCACACCCTCAAGCGGCTGGCACGTTTTGCCACGGTGCAGGAGATGCTGGATGCCGTGCAAGACGGCGAGCTGTGGCGCAGCATGCCGCGCTCTGGGCAAAAAGGCGGGGATTTATACCGCTGCACCCAAGAAGACCAAGCCTATGGCGAGCTCATGCTGGTCTGCCCCGATGGCCGTCCCAAGCACCATCTGGACTGGCAAAGCCAGCAGCCCGTGCCCCTGCGCAAAAACCTGCTGCGCCTCACCGCCCCCAACGCCAGTGTGATGACTGGCCCCGGTACCAATAGCTATCTGCTGGGCGAAGCGGCTACCGGCTATATCGCCATTGACCCCGGCCCGGATGATGCGGCGCATATCCAGCGCCTGTTTGATGCGGCGGGTGGGGATATTCGCCACATCGTTTGCACCCACTCTCACCCCGACCATTCACCCGGCGCTTGGCTGCTGCAAGCCCTGTGCCAGCAGCAGGGCAGAGATAAGCCACTGGTGTATGGTCTGGCCTCAGCCCCAGATGCGCCCGCGCACAGCGCCTTTGTGCCCGATAGCCCCCTGCCCGATGGCGCACAACTGCGCCTGCAAGGCAGCTTGCCCAACGGCCAGCCCACCAGCCACAGCCTGCTGGCTATCCACACGCCCGGCCATACCGCCAACCACCTGTGCTTGCTGCTGTTGGAAGATGGCCTGCTATTCACGGGCGACCACATCCTCAACGGCAGCACCACCATCATCAACCCGCCCGACGGCCACATGGGCGACTACTTGGACAGCCTAGAGCGCCTGGATACCCTGTGCGCCCAGCACCAAGTGCAGTTTTTGCTGCCCGCCCACGGTTACGCTATGTACGACGCGCAGGCCACCATTGCCCAGCTACGCGCCCACCGCCTAGCGCGTGAGGCCAAAGTGCTGGCCGCCATGCGCCAAGCGCCCCAAGGCAGCTTGCAAGACTGGGTGGCGCTGGCCTATGCCGATACCCCTAGCGCCCTATGGCCGCTGGCCGAGCGCAGCTTGCAAGCCCATGTGCAGCGCATTGAGGCGCTGGGGCTGTTGCAGCAATAGGCCAAGTTGCACGCAATGCTGCCAATTGCTCGCCAGCCGCTTGGGGCTGGTCATAATGGCGGCGGCGTGCGCAGACCACCAATTGGTGGGGGCTGCGCAATCATGGTTTTTTTGAAATCAATGGAAATGTCCATGCACAACAACGATGTAGTTTTTGAAACCGAGCAGTCAATCATTCAATACCTGCTGCAGCACCCTGAGTTTTTTCAGCGCCATGCCCCTTTGCTTGCCCAGGTGCAGCTCAGGGATGCGCTGGATGGTCGAGCGGTGAGCCTGCAAGAGCGCCAGGTAGAGCTGCTGCGCGAAAAAATTCATGGCCTGGAAGACCGCATGCGTGAAATGCTCACCCACGGGCAAGCCAATGTGGACATTACCGGCAAAATCCACCAATGGACTTGCGCCCTAGCAAGTACGGTGGACCCACGCTCGCTGCCACGCACCATCAGCGATGGGCTGCGTCTATCGTTTGATGTACCACAGGTGGCCGTGCGCGTTTGGGATGTGGCAGGCCCCTATATGGGCCTGCCCTTCACCCTGGGGGTGAGTGAGGATGCCAAGGCTTTTGCCTCTTCTTTGACCATGCCGTTTTGTGGCCCCAACCTGGGTTTTGAACCTGCCACCTGGCTACCCCAGGGCGATGCGGTGCAGTCCATGGCTCTGCTCCCCCTGCGCGAAGGGGTGAGTGATAGTGCTACCCCCGCTTTTGGCCTGCTGGTTTTAGGCTCGCCTGACCCGTTGCGCTTTGATGCCACCATGGGCACCGAGTTTCTGGTGCGCATTGCCGAGCAAGCCAGCGCCGCGCTGGGGCGCTTGCGTGTGAGCTACGGCCAGCTGTAATCACGGCGGCTGATCATGCCTTGGGTGCAGGCGTATTTGACTTTTGTCCGCGTTGAAAAACGGCTGGCAGCGCGTAGTTTGCAGCTCTATGCCCAGGGTCTGGCTCAGTTGCGCCAGTGGGCTGGGCAGCAAGGCCTGGACCTGGCCCAGGTGCAGCCCACCCATATACGCCGTCTGGTGGCGCAGTGGCATGGCCAAGGGCGCAGCCGCTCTAGCATTGCCCTAGCGCTGTCGTGCTGGCGCAGCTTTTATGCCTGGGCGGTGCTTCAGGGGCATGTGGCCAGCAATCCGGTGCTGGGCATACGCCCGCCGCGTGCGCCAGAGCGTTTGCCCAAAGCCTTGTCAGTAGATCAAGCAGTGCATTTGGCTGCCTTCAGCGATGCCCAGGCGCCTGATAGCTGGCAAGAGCTGCGTGATGCTGCCCTGACTGAGCTGCTCTACAGCAGCGGCCTACGCGTAGGGGAGCTGGTTGGGCTGGATGTGCAAGCCAGCGCCCAAGCCCTAGGCTGGGTAGATGGGCAAGAGGGGTTGGTGCATGTCACAGGCAAGGGCAGCAAACGCCGTAGCGTGCCCGTGGGGCAAGCCGCTTTGCAAGCCCTGCAGCGCTGGTTGCAGGTGCGCACTGCGGGCTTGCCCGCAGCGGTGGCCCAGCAGGCAGAGGCGGCCTTATTCCTAGGCTTGCGCGGCAAGCGCTTGAGTGCTTCTTCCGTGCGCCAGCGCCTGCGCCAACGTGCTGTGCGTGCGGGCCTGGCCGTGCCTGTGCATCCGCATATGCTGCGCCACTCTTGCGCCAGCCACATGCTGCAATCCAGTGGCGATTTACGCGGGGTGCAAGAGATGCTGGGCCATGCCAGTCTGGCCAGTACGCAAATTTATACACGCTTGGATTTTCAGCATTTGGCTCGGGTGTACGATAGCGCGCACCCAAGGGCCCAGAAGAAGCGCTGAGCGCTCTTTACGGTTGCGCCGCCTGGGGCAAAAGAGATTTCTATTCTGTATTTTCGAGGAGTTGATACACATGGCTGATACTTGGCTGTCTACCTTGATTACTGCAACCCCCCAAGAGGGCTTTGAGCTAGCGATTACCCTGAGCCGCCGTGGTGTGAAGTACACCCAGCCCGAACCAGAGGTGCTGCACAAGCTGCGCCCTGAGTACGCCAATAGCGCCGATGCGCTGACGGCCGCCTCCCATGTGATTGCAGTGAACTTCCAGACAGTGGCTGCTGCCAACAACTACTGGCGCAAATAAGCAGGCATTTGCCTGCGCTGGCCGCTGTTGCTTTGGCTGGCAGCAGCGGCTTTTTCATGGCTTTAGGCAATCAATTTTTGCCTGTGGCCTGTGGTTTAACCCCCTTTAAAGGTGATTCATGGCTTTGATTCCCACGACGGTATTGACTGGTTTTTTAGGTGCTGGAAAAACCACCTTGCTCAAGCGCCTGCTCAGTGAAGCGCACGGTATGAAGATTGCGGTGATTGAAAACGAGTTCGGTGAAGAAAACATTGACACCGATATCCTCAAAACCGAGTCTAAAGAACAAATTCTGCAAATGAGCAATGGATGCATTTGCTGCACCATCCGCGAAGACCTGCGCGAAACCTTGCAGCTGCTAGCTGCCAAAAAGCGCAAGGGCCTGGTTGATTTTGACCGCATCGTTATTGAAACCACCGGCTTGGCAGACCCTGGCCCCGTAGTGCAAACCTTCTTCATGGACGATGAAATTGCTGAAAGCTACCTGGTGGACTCCATCATCACCGTGGTGGATGCCAAGCACGCCCAGCAGCAGCTCGATGACCGCCAGGAGGCCCGCCGCCAAGTAGGCTTTGCTGACTAGATTTTTCTGTCCAAAACTGACCTTATCAGCGCTGAAGAAAAAGACGCACTGATTCACCGCCTCAAACACATGAACCCCCGTGCACCTATTGAGGCTGTGCATTTTGGCGAGGTGGATTTGAAGAAGGTGCTGGACCTGCGTGGCTTTAACCTGAATGCCAAGCTGGATGTGGACCCAGACTTTCTGCAAGCCGATGGACATGCACACCACGACCATGACCATGACCATGACCATGAACACTGCGATCATGACCATGGGCACTGCACCCATGAGCACCACCACGGCCATCACCACAGCCATGACGATGATGTAAAAAGCTTCGTCTATCGTGCCGAGCGCCCCTTCGACCCGGCCAAGCTGGAGGATTTTTTGGGTGCAATTGTCAATATTTATGGCCCGCGCATGCTGCGTTACAAAGGTGTGCTGGAAATGCAAGGCACAGAGCGCAAGGTGATTTTCCAGGGCGTACACCAGCTCATGGGCAGCGACTTAGGCCCGCAGTGGGAGCCGCAAGAGCGCCGTGAAAGCCGCATGGTTTTCATTGGCATTGACTTGCCCCAAGACATTTTGCGCCAGGGCCTAGACAGCTGTTTGGTGTCTTAAATACCAGAGTTTTAGGGTTTGCCCATATACGCTTGTGCGATATAGCGGCCGAGGGGGTGATTCTGGTCGATACAATCGCGCCCCTAATGAATGCGTGCAAGCTGAACTTTGTACGTGTCGCGCTGGGGCCCAGGCCCCCGCTTGTGCACAGCTAATAGCTATAAGGAGATAAGCATGACGACAGCAAGCACCAAAGCCCCAAACACCCGTAGCGTGGCTGCCAAAAAAACTGCGACCAAAGCCGCCGCAAAAAAAACAGCGGCCAAAGTTGCGACCCAAGCCACAGCCAGCCCAGTAACCACGGCAGCCGCTGCTGCCGCGCCTGTTTTGACAAAGACTACTATGACTACTTCTACGCCCCTTTCCCTGGTAGCCCGACGCGACCCCAAGCTGGCTGATAACTGGAAGAGCAAGCCCGTTGAAGAGCTCAATGATGCCGAAGTCGTGGCCATGCCTGACAGCGAATACATGAACGACACCCAGCTGGCTTACTTCCGTATCAAGCTCATGCAGCTGAAAAACGATATGCATGCCAATGCCGGCGAGACGGCAGAAAACCTGCGTGAAGACACCGTAGTGGTGCCTGACCCCGCAGACCGCGCCACCATTGAAGAAGAGCACGCCCTGGAGCTGCGCACCCGAGACCGCGAGCGCAAGCTGCTCAAGAAAATTGAACAGTCGCTGGCCCGCATTGACAGCGGTGAGTACGGCTACTGTGATGAAACTGGCGAGCCTATTGGCGTTCCTCGCTTGCTGGCCCGGCCTACGGCTACCTTGTCGCTGGAAGCACAGCAGCGCCGTGAGCTGAAGCAGAAAATGTTTGGCGATTAAGCAGGGGTTTGCGTTGCTGCGTGTTGGAAGTGGAAAGGGAAAGGGAAAGAGAGCTGGCCCATGAATGCAGAGGCGGATCAACCAAGCGGGGGCTTTTTCTCGCGGGTTTTAGGCATGGTGCGTGGCAAGGCCGCGCAAGAGCAGTCGCTAGGCGAAGGCTCTTTGCGCGATGCTGGCAGCAGCACGGCCAAAGCCGGTAGCAGTAACGAGCCAGCCATTGCCGCCGTAGATACACGCCGCGAGCTGCGTGCCACAGCGCGGCGCAAGCGCCGCAACGATGCCATCCGCCATCAAGAATTTGCCCAGCTGCGCAAGCTGCGCGCCCAGCATATGGCCGCTGACAAGAGCAAGCCGCCAGCCGCTGAAAACAGCCAGCTGGCCCGCTCTGATAGCGTAGCCCCTGCAACCACGAGCAAGCCTGCGGACCCTTCCAGCTCGTTGCCCGAAGAGCAAAAGTCTGCCCAAACCCTGCGCAAAATTGATGTCATTGAAGCGCAAATGTCCCGCCAATGGTGGGGCGGCGATGGGGATGAGGGTGGCGCCGTAGCGCTGTCGCGCAGTGCCCGCCTGGACTTGAGCGCAGAGACTGGGGAAGACGGTGAGGGCCTGCCCCAGCCTGTGGTGGAGTTCCACTCTGTGCTAGAGCTCGATGAGCTGGCGATTTTGTTCGCCCACGGAGACGTTCAGGGCACGCAAACGCGCCTGCTAGAGCTGCTGGCCCAGTATTTGCAAATACCCGAGCCTGCGGCCAATCACAACCAGCAAGAAGTCTTGTTAGCCCTATGGCATGCGGCAATGGACTGGTGCCGTGCCACTGGCGATGAGGCGGGGTTTGAGAGCTTGGCCATTGATTACGCCACGCATTTTGAAAAATCTCCCCCCATGTGGGTGTCTTTGCCCCAGCAGCTGGGCTTGCCTGCGCTGCTGTATTCAGCGGGGCAGTCGGGCCAGGGCAAAGCAGCCAAAAAAGCCCCTGACAGAGAGTTTCACTGGCAAAGCCCAGCGACTGTGACCGCAGCGGCCGTGGCCAGCCTGCAAAAAGCCCATGACGGTACGGTGCCGCCCTGGGCATTTTCCTGGCAAGGTTTGAAAGATATTGCAGCCCCCGCTGTAGGCCCGCTGGCCCAGTTGCTGGAGTCTTGGGCAGACCAGCCAGGGCAGTTTGTATGGTCCCATGCCGCGCCTTTACTGCAGCTGCTGGAACAGCACACTGAATCTGGCCAGACGCAGCAGCCAGCATCTTGGTGGTTGCTGCGTTTGGCCGTGCTCAGGCTGATGGACCGCATGCAAGACTATGAGCTAGTGGCCCTGGAGTACTGCACCACCTATGAAATCTCCCCGCCTGACTGGCGTGCCCCCCAGGCCCAGTGTTTGGTGGAAGAAGAGGGGCAGGCAGACACTTCTATTCTGCAAGACAGCCGTTTACTGAGTACAGCCTTCCCCGGCGCTGCCCAGCAGGGCGAGCCTTTGGATTTACAGCATGGCCTGCTAGGTGTTGTGGAGGGGGATATTCAAGAGCGCATGCAGCCCTTGGCTGAAGGTTTGGCTACGGGCCAGCCTTTGGATATTGATTGCAGCCTGTTGATTCGCCTGGATTTTATTGCCGCTGGGGGCCTGCTCAATTGGGCGGCTGACCTGCAGGCCAAAGGCCATGCCCTGCGTTTTGTACACCTGCACTATTTGATTGCGGCCTTCCTGCATGTTTTGGGTATGTCTCAGCATGCCAAGCTGATGCTGCGGGTGTAGCTGGCGCAGGAGGCTACCTCCTTAAAAAAAACCTGTGGTGAGCCCTTGCAATAGGGCGGGCTGACACCATGTGGCTCCGTTATGGAACAGTTTCATGGAACCACCATTGTGAGTGTGCGCCGCACCACAGACCAAGGTGTAGAAGTGGCGATGGGCGGTGACGGCCAAGTCACCCTAGGACATATCGTGGTCAAAGGCACAGCACGCAAGGTGCGCAGGCTCTACCACGGCAAGGTACTGGCGGGTTTTGCTGGCGCTACTGCTGATGCCTTCACCTTGTTTGAGCGCTTTGAGGCCAAGCTGGAAAAGCACCAAGGCCACCTGCAACGCGCCGCCATTGAGCTCACCAAAGACTGGCGCACCGACCGCGTGCTGCGCCGCCTGGAAGCCATGCTGGCCGTGGCCGACGAGAGCGCCTCCCTCATCATCACCGGCAATGGCGATGTGCTGGAGCCGGAGGAGGGCATTATCGCCATCGGCTCAGGCGGGGCTTATGCCCACTCGGCGGCAAAGGCACTTTTGCACAACACCGAGCTATCCGCCCAGCAAATGGTGAAGAAGTCCCTGGAAATTGCCGGTGAGCTGTGCATCTACACGAATATGAATCACACCATAGAGACTTTGCCTGAACAGGCTAAGCAGTCGTAATTAAACCGGAGTCTTGCCTTTTTATGTCTGCCATGACCCCCCAAGAAATTGTTAGCGAACTGGACCGCCACATTGTTGGTCAGGCGGGTGCCAAGCGCGCTGTGGCCATTGCGCTGCGTAACCGCTGGCGCCGCCAGCAAGTCGATGCCAGCTTGCGCGCTGAAATCACCCCCAAGAATATTCTGATGATTGGCCCCACCGGTGTGGGCAAAACCGAAATCGCCCGCCGCTTGGCGCGCCTGGCTGATGCCCCTTTTATCAAGGTAGAGGCCACCAAGTTCACCGAGGTGGGCTATGTGGGTAAGGATGTCGATTCCATCATCCGTGACTTGGCCGAGGTGGCGGTGAAACAAGCGCGTGAAGCGGCCATGAAAAAACAGCGCATGCGTGCCGAAGATGCGGCGGAAGAGCGTGTGCTGGACGTGCTGCTACCCACAGCGCGTGGCCAGGACGAGCCACCTGCCGATAACACCACCCGCCAGATTTTTCGTAAAAAACTGCGTGAAGGCCAGCTAGACGATAAAGAAATCGAAATCGACCTGCTCGACCAGCGCCCGCAAATTGAAATCATGGGCCCCCAGGGCATGGAAGAAATGGCCGAGCAACTGCGCGGCATGTTCCAGCAAATGGGTGTAGAGAAGCGCCAGACGCGCAAGCTCAGAATCAAAGAGGCGCTCAAGCACTTGGTAGATGAGGAGGCGGCCAAGCTGGTCAATGAAGATGAGCTGAAAGCCTTGGCCATTAG
>CAZMMM010000047.1:0-9027 GCA_964567385.1 uncultured Comamonas sp. | reverse complement strand
TTTTCAGCGTGCAGCAAACCTGCCCGCACTGCCGGGGCACGGGCAAGATCATCCCTGAGCCTTGCACCAGTTGCCACGGCCAGGGCAAGGTCAAACGCCACAAAACGCTGGAAGTCAAAATTCCTGCTGGCATCGACAGCGGCATGCGCATCCGCAGCACCGGCAATGGCGAGCCAGGTGTGAATGGCGGCCCACCGGGTGACCTTTATATTGAAATCCGCATCAAAGACCATGACATCTTCGAGCGCGACGGCGATGACCTGCACTGCCAGGTGCCCGTCAGCTTCATCACCGCAGCGCTGGGTGGCGAGATTGAAGTACCCACCCTGCAAGGCAAGGCCGCCATCGACATCCCTGAAGGCACCCAGGCGGGCAAACAGTTCCGCTTGCGCGGCAAGGGCATCAAGGGCGTGCGCGCCAGCTACCCCGGCGACCTGTACTGCCACATCGTGGTGGAAACGCCCGTCAAGCTCACCGAATACAAGCTGCTGCGCGAGCTGGAAGAGTCGCTGCAAAAAGGTGGCTCTAAACACTCACCCAGCGGTGAAAGCTGGACGGACAAGCTCAAGCGCTTCTTCAGCTAAGCCCTCAGCCATCAATAAGCTGATGCTTCAATAAAGAACCCCCAGCCTGTTCATCTTGTAGGCTGGGGGTTTATTTTTTACGCTTCCAGCTTCAAGCCTTTGGGCAGAGGGAACTTCACCGTCTCCTCCAAGCCATCCATTTTGCGCACGGCAATCGCGCCCAGGGCTTTGATGCGGGCAATTACTTCCTGCACCAGCACCTCGGGGGCAGAAGCGCCCGCCGTCAGCCCCACACGCACGGCTTGGCTGAACCATTGGGGTTGCAGTTCTTCAGCGCTATCGACCATATAGGCGGCTGTGCCCAGGCGCTCTGCCAATTCGCGCAGGCGGTTGCTATTGCTGCTGGTGGGGCTGCCCACCACGATTACCACATCGACCTGACCCGCCAGCACCTTGACGGCATCTTGGCGGTTTTGCGTGGCATAGCAAATATCCTGCTGCTTAGGCTCGCGCACTTGTGGAAAGCGGGCGTGCACCGCTGCGGTGATGGCTGCGGCGTCATCCACACTCAAGGTGGTCTGGGTGACCACGGCCAGTTTTTTGGTTTGCGTTGGTTGCACCTGGGCTACGTCGGCCACATCTTCCACCAGGTGGATGCCGCTGCTTAACTGCCCCATGGTGCCTTCTACCTCGGGGTGGCCTTTGTGGCCAATCATGATGAACTCGTAGCCCTCTTTGGCTAGCTTGGCCACCTCTACGTGTACCTTGGTGACCAGTGGGCAGGTGGCATCAAAAATCTGAAAACCTCGCGCCTTGGCCTCAGCCTGCACGGCTTTACTTACGCCGTGGGCAGAGAACACCAGGGTTGCGCCTGGCGGCACATCCGCCAAGTCTTCAATAAAGATAGCGCCCTTGGCCTTGAGGTCGTTGACCACATAGGTGTTGTGTACGATTTCATGGCGCACATAAATCGGCGCACCAAACTTGCGCAGGGCACGTTCCACAATCTCGATAGCGCGGTCCACACCAGCGCAAAAGCCACGCGGCTCGGCCAGCACAATCTCTTCGGTAGGGAAGGCTTGGCTTGCTTGATTCACCACATTTACCACTTACAACACTCCAATAATTTGCACGTCAAAGCGCACCGGCTGCCCGGCCAGGGGATGGTTGAAGTCAAAGCGCACCGCCCCGTCTTCGCGCACCTGCACCACTGCGCCGGCGTAGCTGCCCTGACCGTCGGGGGTGGGAAACTCCACCACCTCACCGGGCAGGTACACCTCTTGCGGGTCGCCCAGCTCGTGCAGCAGCTTGGCGCTGACCCATTGCAGCATGTCAGGGTTGCGCTCGCCAAAGGCTGCGCCAGCGGGCAGCTCGAAGCTGGCTGCCTCGCCCTCCAGCAGGCCCAGCAGCTTCTCTTCCAGGGCGGGGGACAAATCGCCCGCACCCAAAGACAGGGTGCTGGGCTTGCCGCCAAAGGTGCTGACCACCTCGCCACTGGGGCCGCTCAGGCGGTAGTGCAGGGTCAGGAATGCGCCTGCAACAACGGCTTGTGCAGCGGTGTTATCAGCCGTGTTGTCGGCAGGGGCGGGGGACATAGGTTCAGACATAGCAGGCTCGCAAACTCCAATTAAACTGGGGCGATTGTAGAAACAAGCGTAAAGCCCCCACTGCCATGGCCTTCAAAGACTTGCCCCCTGACAGCCTGCCCCGCGAAAAACTGCTGATGCGCGGCGCTGGCGCATTGAGCGATGCCGAGCTACTCGCCATCTTGCTGCGCACCGGGATTGCCGGGCGTAGCGTGTTGCTGATGGCGCAAGACTTGCTAGACCAGCAAGGCGGCCTGGCCGGGCTGCTGAACGCCAATGCGGCCACCTTGGCCACCGTCAAAGGGCTGGGGCCAGCCAAGCGGGCGGAAATTCTGGCAGTGATGGAGCTGGCACGCCGCGCCACGGCAGCCCAACTCAAAGAGCGCCCCGTATTTGACAGCCCTGAGCGCGTGAAGCATTACCTGCAAATGCATCTGGGGCATTTGGGGCATGAGGTGTTTGCCGTGCTGTTTTTAAACAACCAACACCATCTACTAGAAATGCGCCCCATGTTCCAGGGCACGCTGACGCAGGCCAGCGTCTATCCGCGTGAGGTGGTCAAAGCCGCTTTGGAGCTGGGCGCAGCCGCCGTCATCCTGGCGCACAACCACCCTAGCGGCAGCGTCACCCCCAGCCAGTCCGACCATAGTTTGACCAGCACCCTCAAAGCCGCGCTGGCGCTGGTGGATGTGCGGGTGTTAGACCACCTCATCGTCACGCAAGGGGCCAGCCTGTCCATGGCCGAGCAGGGGATGCTATGAGCGGGCAGCACAAACATTCGCCTCCACATCCGCCACCGCACACCCCGCCCCGCCTGCGCAGCCAGGGTCTGCACAGCCTCAAAGCGGTGGCCAAGGAAATCAAGGCCCAATACCAGCGCCAGCAAGCCGCCTTGCACGCCCAGCAACAAGCCCAATTGCAGGCCGAGCGCGAGCGCCACCTATTTGCCCACAGCGTGGGCGCAGTCACCCCGCTCAAACCGCGCAACGACTACCAGCCGCCCAGCACACCGCCCCCGCCCGAGCCTTTACAGCTCAAGCTGGATGAGCAAAAAGTGCTGCAAGAGGCCATGAGCGATGAATTCGACATCAGCACCCTGCTGGAAGTGGATGAACAAATGAGCTACCGGCGCAGCGGCATTGGCCAGGATGTGACGCGCAAACTCCGCGCCGGGCATTGGAGCATTCAGCGCCAGCTTGACCTGCACGGCCTGCGCACCGACGAGGCGCGTGAGGCGCTGGGGCAATTCATCCGCCTGTGCCACCGCACGGGGGTGCGCTGCGTGCGCATCATCCACGGCAAGGGGCTAGGCTCGCCGGGCAAAGTGCCGGTGCTCAAGGCCAAGGTGCTGCGCTGGCTGGTGCAAAAGCGTGAGGTGCTGGCCTTTGTCCAGGCCCGTCCGCATGATGGCGGGGCAGGTGCTTTGGTAGTATTGCTGCAACCAAGCCAGCGCTTGCTGCACCACACGCACAAACAACGCTAAAACCCACACGCAAACCCGCATGACACAGCCCCCGAGTTCGCCCCACTCCTCTGCCGCAACGCCCTCCTCTGTGCGCTCTATCCCCCTGCGCTTGTGGCTGCCTAGCATGATGGTGGGCATTGGCATTGCCCTCTTTGCCCTGATTTTGCTGCTGCAGCGCACAGCCGCATGGGCAGACCCATTGCTGCAAATGCTGATTTTGCTGGGCATATCACTGCTTGGCGGGGTCATTGGCATGGCGATGGTTCAGCGTTTTGTACTGCGGCCTATCGCACACTTGCAGCGCAGCTTGCCCCACTACCAAACCCCCAGCGCACACCCTCTGCCCCCACCGCACCTACACGGCCAAGGCGAGCTCCTGGAGCTAGAACTCAGCCTGCGCCGTATGGCCCAGCACTTGCATGACGGCCGTACTGAGTTAGCGGCCAATGCGGCGCGCTTTAAGCGCCTGGCCTCAGCCTCGCAAGAAGCCATCTTCTTGGCCGAAGGCGGTGTCATCATTGATGCCAACCAGGCGGCTGAAAAGCTCTTGCAGACCGAGCCTGGGGGGCTCATTGGCAGCACCATTTTGCAATGGGCAGCACCAGAGTTTCACCACGTTATCAGCCAGCGCATCACCCACGGGCTAGAAGGCTCTTGGGCCGTTGATGTGGTGACGGCCAAGGGCAAAACCATCTCCTGCGAAAGCCAAGTCCATGAGGTAGTGCTTGATGGTAAAACCCTGCGCGTCCTGTCTGTGCGCGATATCAGCGAGCGCCTGCAAGCCGAGGCCACCATCCGCCAGCTGGTGCACTTTGATGCACTCACCGGCCTGCCCAACCGCCGCCTGCTGCTGGACCTGCTTACCACCGAGCTCAAAAACACCTTCCCTGGCCACAAGCGTGCCGCCTTGGCAACGTTGAACCTGAATAACTTCAAAAGCATTAACGACTCGCTGGGCATGCACACCGGCGATGCCGTGCTCAGCCAGCTGGCCCAGCGCTTGGCAGGCCAGCTAGAAACCGGGCAAACCCTGGCGCGTGTCGATGGCGACACCATGGCCCTGCTGATAACCGGGCTGGAAGGCTCTATCGAGACTTGCTCCAACCAGGCGGCCACCGTGGTGGAGCAATTGCTCAGCACCATTACCCACCCCCTGCAAATTGGAGGGCAGCAGCTACACCTGAGTGCCGCTGCTGGCATTACCCTGCTGTCCGGCGAGCACCAAGAGCCCGCTGAAATCTTGCGCCAGGCGGAAACCGCCATGCACCAGGCCAAACAAAGCAGCCAGCAAAGCCTGTGCTTTTTTGCCGCCAGCCTGCAACAGGCCGCTAGCCAGCGGCTGGCCCTGCGCAATGATTTACGGCAAGCCCTGCTGGCACCGCACACACAGTTTCAGCTGTACTACCAACCCCAGGTGGACGGGCGCGGCAAGCTCTACGGGGTGGAGGCCTTGATACGCTGGCAGCATCCGCAAAAGGGCTTGATAGCGCCCAACCACTTCATCCCCGAGGCAGAATCCAGCGACCTCATTCTGCCGCTGGGTCAGTGGGTACTTACCGAAGCCTGCTCTGCCCTGGTACGCTGGCGCCAGCAAGCGCACAGCGCCCCTTGGGCACAGAGTATGGGTATTGCAGTCAACGTCAGTGCCAAGCAGTTTTTACAGGCCAACTTTGTACAGCAGGTTCTCACTACCTTAGAGCAAGAAAACCTGGACCCCGAAGCCCTGACCCTAGAGCTGACTGAAAGCGTACTCATCCAAGACCTGGAAGCCACTTTGCAAAAAATGGCTTGGCTGCGCCAACACGGGGTACGCATAGCGCTGGATGATTTTGGCACTGGTTACTCCAGCCTGTCCTACCTCAAGCGCTTGCCACTGGATACCCTGAAAATCGACCGCTCCTTCATCCGGGATATTGATGACAACAGCGCCACGCGCTTGGGCGGCAAGCACCCCGCCGTGTTGATTGAATCCATCATCCAAATGGCCCACCAGCTCGATATTGAGGTGCTGGCGGAGGGCGTAGAGACCAAGGCGCAAATGCAATACCTGCAGCAAGCGCAGTGTGACTTATTCCAGGGCTATTACCTCAGCCGCCCCCTGCCAGAGGCAGATTTACACCCTTGGGCTTCACAGCAACACCAAGCCACTGCTTAGTCCTGCAAGGGCAAAGGCCGCATGGGGCGACCATAGATTTTGGCCACGCGCTGCTCAAGCGGTGGGTGGGCATCCAGCCAATGCTCCAGCTTGCTGCTGTGCGGCACCTCAGCCAGCAGCATATGCTGCACCAAGGGGTGGTTCAGCCCCACATGGCTGCGCTGGTCGTCTTGCCAGCTGCCGTGCATTTGCTCGGCCTCGCGGCGCTGGGTCATGACCTTGCGCAGCACCCCGCCAATACTGTCGGGGTTGCGCGTCCATTGCAGCGCACGGGCATCGGCCAGCCATTCACGCTGGCGCGAAACAGCCGCTTTCAGCAAGCGGCCACTCAGCCAGCCCACAAAGCCTGCGGCCATCACCACCGGCCCAAACCAGCTGCCCAGGCCACCCACTTCGTCGCGCAGATGGAGGCCAAAGTTATAGACCAGCTCCAGCCCATAAACCATGCCCGCCAGCTGCATATTCAGGCGGGTGTCGCCCTCACGCAGGTGGGACAGCTCGTGCGCCACCAAGCCCTGGAGTTCATCGCGGCTAAGGTAGTCCAGCGCCCCCTGGGTAACAGCCACTATGGAATCCTCCGGCTCCCAGCCCGCAGCAAAAGCGTTAATGGCTTCGGTACGCGCCAGCACCACCACCTGGGGTGGGGTCATGTGGGCGGCCACACACATTTCATGGACGGTGTTGAGCAGGCGCTGCTCATCCTCGCGTTCAGGGCGGGCAGGGCGTGCGCCAATACGCTGGGCCAGCTTGCGGCCACCGCTGCGCATGGCATCGTGCTCCACCCACCAGCCACCCAGGATGAAGAACAGCGTCATCCCCACATTGGTCAGTACAAAGCCACGGGGGTAGCCCACCCAGCCTTGGAATAGCAACGCCCACGCCACCGTCAGCCCCAGGTGCACCGCCAAGCCGCTGGCCAGCACGCACAAGGCAAAGCCCAGCAGCAAGCGTCTGGTGCGCCTGCGGGCATCAGCCTGTTTATCCCAAAAACTGCGTCGCGCCATGGCTGCCTGCGCCTATCAAAACCGCACCTGGGGCGCTTTGCGCTCCTGCTCAGACTCGGTGGCTTGCAGCATGGCCAAGTGCGCAAACCCCGTCAGCCGCGCCACCAGCAGGTCGGGGAACTGGCTGGCATGGTTGTTGTATTCCATGATTTCATCGTTATAGCCTTGGCGGGCAAAGCCAATGCGGTTTTCCGTGCTGGTGATTTCCTCGCTCAGGCTGCGCATCTGGGCATCGGCTTTGAGCTCGGGGTAGTTTTCCGTTAGCACCATCAGCTGCCCCAGGCTGGTGCCCAACGCGGCCTCCGCACCAGCCAGGCCCGCCATCACTGCCGCCTGCCCCGGACGGGCGCGGGCCTGTGCTGCTGCTTGGGCGGCCTGGCCACGGGCGCGGGTTACGGCCTCCAGGGTGCTGGCCTCGTGCTTCATGTAGCCACGCGCCACTTCTACCAGGTTGGGGATGAGGTCATAGCGGCGCTTGAGCTGCACATCAATTTGCGCAAAGGCGTTTTCCACGCGGTTATGCAGGCGACGCAGCCGGTTGTAAATGCCCACGCCCCACAGCAGCAGGGCGATGACGACAAGCAAAATAATCCATTGCGTAGTGCTCATACAGTGCTCTCTTTCTTACTTGCCTGGCTCAATCTTCGCGGTTGCGCATCCAGTCGGCCAAATGGAAGAATTTTTCATAGAGGTGCTGGCGGATGCCGGCATCTACCTCACATTCCTGCATAGCCTGGTCCATACAGGCCACCCATTGGTCGCGCTCCATCTCGCCAATGGAGAAGGGGAAATGGCGCATGCGCAGGCGCGGATGGCCAAAGCGCTCCACATAGTATTGCGGGCCGCCCAGCCAGCCGCATAAGTACCAAAACAGCTTGGCGCGGGCATCGTCCAAGGTGTTGCCGTGGGTGGCGCGTAGCTCGGTATAAGCAGGCTCTAAATCCATCAGGTCGTAGAAGCGGTCCACCAGGGCTTGAATGGCAGGCTCACCGCCTATCAGTGTGAAAACGCTGGCTTCCTCTACAGGATTGGCAGGGCTGGGGTTGGCGCGATTGGTGGATGTGGTGCTTGTCATGGCATGGCTCTCCTTGCTAATGACCAGTTCAGGCCAGCCAGCGCTGCGCCAAGGGCTGTACCAGCGCTGGCAGGGCTTGCGCCAGGTTGTCGGCGTTCAGGTGGGCGGTGGGGCAGTCCAGGGTGTGCGCTAGCTCTTCGCTGGTAAGCGGCTCGGCCTGTTGCAGCGCCAGTACGGCGGCGGTGGCTTCGGAGGAGTCTTTGCCCAGGGCTTGGCGCTCATCCAGGCGCTGCGCCAGTAGTGCCCGCTCTGCATGGCAGTGCAAGATGTGCCAAGGCACACCCAGCGCCTCGGCTGCGCTGCGCACCAGTTGGCGCTGCGCTTGCTTCAAAAAAGCGGCATCCACAATTAGCGGGTAGCCTGCTTGCAGCACCAGCGTGGCCTGCTGGTGCAGGTGCTGCCAGGTGCGTTCGTTAAAGGCTTCGGTGTAAATCTGCAAGCCCGCTGCGCTAGAGCTGGCCAGCGCGGGCAAGCCCGCCAGGCGTTTGCGCTCCACGTCTGAGCGCAGGCGCACCGCACCGGCTGCTTGCAATAGCGCCAGCGCAACGGTGGATTTGCCCGAGCCAGACAGGCCATGCGTCATCAGCAAGCGGGTGGGCAGGGGCTGGCTCAAGGCCACCGCGCCGCTGGCGTAGTCGGGCAGGCCGTTTTCGGCCTCTTTGCCCGCTGTGCCTTGGAAGGCGGCTGCCATGGCACGTACCGCTGCGCGATAGACCTCGTACACCTGCAAGACGGCCAGCCCGGCGTAATCACCGGTGTGGCTGAGGTAGGCATCCAAAAAGCCCCAGGCCAGGTCGGGGCGGCCATGCAGCTTCAAATCCATGGTTAAAAAGGCGATGTCGGCCATGGGGTCGAGCCAGCGGAAGGCGGGTTCAAACTCAATGCAGTCAAAGGCGGTGATAGCGCCTTGCCAGCGCACGATGTTGCCCAGGTGCAGGTCGCCATGGCCTTCGCGTATCCAGCCTTGGGCGCGGCGCTGGCTCCATAGCGGCTGCATACGCGGTGCGGCAGCTTGCCACCAGGTTTGCAGTGCTTGCACCTGCTCTGCCCATTGCGGCGGGGCAACGTTGGCCAGGGTGTCCAGCACTTGCCCAATGGCTTGCTCTACCTGCTGGGCCGTGCCCCAGGGGGCATCGGGCGCGGCTTGTGGTGCTTGGGCGTGAAATTGCGCGAGCTGCTCGGCAAAATTTTGGAACTCCGGCAGGGCGATGTCACCGC
>CAZMMM010000046.1:2332-9219 GCA_964567385.1 uncultured Comamonas sp. | reverse complement strand
GCCTGCGTGGTCAATGTGGGCATGGGTGAGCCAGATGGCTTTGAGGGTCAGGCCCAGCTTGGCCACGGCTTGCTCAATGCGGGGCAGGTCGCCGCCCGGGTCAATCACGGCGGCCTCCATGGTTTGGTCGCACCACAGCAGAGAGCAGTTTTGCTCAAAAGGGGTAACAGGAACAGTTTGGTATTTCAGCATGGCTTGTTGTGCAGGTGGCCCGGCTTAGCGGGGAGTGTCTGGCAGCTCCACCTTAACTTCTAAGACTTCCAGGTTGTCTTGGCGCTCCAGGTTGATTTTGATGTCTTCTGGGTTGATGGAAACATACTTAGACACTACCGCCAGCAGCTCTTTTTGCAGGGCGGGCAGATAGTCAGGCTCGGAGTTATCGCCGTGGAGGCGCTCACGCGCCAAAATGATTTGCAAACGTTCTTTTGCAACAGAGGCCGAGGTCTTCTTCTCGCCAAACAGGCGCGTAATCATGGATATCGCCATAGTCTTTTATCTTCCACCAAAAATGCGCTTCAGAAAGCCCGGCTTGGCCACTGGCTCGGTAAAGCGCATGGGGCGAGTCTCTCCCAAAATGCGGGCCACCATGTCTTGGTAAGCCTGTGCGGCATCGGTGTCTTGGAGGTGAATCACAGGAACCCCTTGGTTAGAGGCTTGTAACACCGCCTCAGACTCAGGAATCACACCGACCAAAGGAATGCGCAAAATGTCTTCAATGTCGGCAATTGACAGCATTTGCCCCTCTTCCACCCGGTTGGGGTTGTAGCGGGTAATCAGCAGGTGCTCTTTGACGCTTTGGCCCTCTTTGGCTTTTTCAGTTTTAGAGCTGAGCATGCCCAGGATGCGGTCAGAGTCACGCACCGAAGAGACTTCCGGGTTGGTGGTAACGATGGCCTCATCAGCGTAGCGCATGGCGAGCAGCGCCCCGCTCTCAATGCCTGCGGGGGAGTCGCAAATAATGTAGTTAAAGCCCATTGCCACCAGCTCATCCAGAACGCGCTTGACGCCTTCGGGGGTCAGGGCCTCTTTGTCGCGGGTTTGCGAGGCAGCTAGCACGAAAAGGTTGTCACACTGCTTGTCTTTAATGAGGGCCTGGTTCAGGTTGGCTTCTTCCTGGATGACGTTAATCAAGTCATACACCACGCGGCGCTCGCAGCCCATGATGAGGTCCAGATTGCGCAGGCCTACGTCAAAATCAATCACTGCTGTTTTATGACCCAGCAGTGCAAGCCCTGCTGCCAAGCTGGCGCTGGTGGTGGTTTTGCCAACGCCGCCCTTGCCGGACGTTACAACAATGATTTTAGCCATGGCATAAAACTTTCCAAAAACTGTGAATGATAGTTAATATCTGTGAAGATACTGCCTTCGTCTAGTTTTTCCGACTTTTGGTGTTGGATTTGCTGAAGATGCCAGACGATGGAGGGGAGCATTACGACAAAGACAAGGCCTCAATCAGCAGCTTATCGGCCTCTAGCCGGGCTTGGGCGGGTTTACCCGCTATATCGGCTGGCAAGTCAGTCTCTAAAGCGCGGTACACCCCGCCAATAGACAGCAGCTGGGGCTGCATGCAGGTACTAAAAATGCGCGCTTGGGTGTTACCGCTGGCACCAGCCACCGCCCGCCCGCGCAGCGGTGCGTAAACGTGCACACTGCCATCGGCAATCACCTCTGCGCCATAGCTGACGATGGCCAACACCACTACATCACAGTCTTTGCCGTACACCTGCTGGCCAGAGCGCAGGGGCTTGTCCACCACCAAAGTATTTTTGGGCGGCAGTTGGCGAATCACTTCGACTTCTACAGGCACTTCGCGCACCACTTCCACCTCGCGGATGAGGGAGCGCTGCTGTTCACCCTCTTGGGTCACGAGCAGGCCAGCAGCTTGTGCTGCACTGAGTTGCTCTGGCGAGCCTGCGCGCACTGCCACCGGCAGGGTTTGGTGCTGGCGCAGAAGTTGCACCAGCGCCGCGAAATCAAGGGGGGGAACTTCTGGGGGCAGGTGCTGCAGGTCTAGCAGCACGGGCTCACCGTCAAAGAAACCAGGCTTTTGGGCAAAGTGCTGTTCTAAATCTGCCAGCAAAACCGCCATGTCTCCATCGCGTAGCAAAATGGCCAACATGGGCCATTGTGTACTTTTGAAATCTACGCTGGAGCGTACAACTCCTTGCAAATCAATAACCATGGTGGGCTGTCCATTGCGAAAACTACAAGGCGATAAGGGCGGTATTGGTGCTTGCTGCCTTTACCGCGACCAAGTGTAACCGCCTCAAAGCACCAATATCTACCGCGATAAGAAGCAGAAACACCGACAATGCCGCGTATGCGCAACAGCGCCACGCTATTTTTGACCTATTCCTTACTCACTACTATGACCACAGATGCTGACGTTGTAATCGTAGGCGCCGGACCTGCTGGCTTGTCTCTGGCCCTGTCTTTGGCGCAAGCGGGCTTGCAAGTGGCTGTTCTAGAGCAACAGTCCGAAGCCCAGCTGGCTGAGCCTGCCCCAGATGGCCGAGAAATCGCCCTCACCCACCCCAGCATGCACAGCTTGCAGCGCTTGGGTATTTGGCAGCGCCTGCAGCCCCATGAACGCGGCTTTGTAGAGCAGGCTATCGTGCATGACGGCCATGTAGGCCAGCACCCCACACTCAACATTCACCCCCTGGGTACAGATTTAGAGATGCTGGGCGGCATGGTGCCCAACCACGCCATTCGCCGCAGTGCCTGGGAGGAGGCTGCGGGCACAGAAGGGCTGGAGCTGATTACCGAGGCCAGCGTGCACCAGGTGCAGGTGTATGCAGACTATGCCGAGGTGCACTACACCCAACAGCACAAAGGGCTGCGCGCTGATGCGCCTAGCCTGAAGGCCCCCTTGGTGGTGGCCGCTGACAGCCGCTTCTCTCAGGTGCGGCGCATGCTGGGCGTGGGCGTGCACATGCATGACACTGGCCGCAGCGTGCTGGTCTGCCGTATGCAGCATGAGCTGCCCCACTACCAGGTGGCCCATGAATGCTTTGGCTACCAGCGCACCCTGGCCATCTTGCCCCTACTGCCCGAGCCAGGCATGGCGGACGATGAGCACCAGTGCTCTGTCGTCATCACCAGTGATAACGCAGATATCCAACACCTTAGCAGCCTGGATGCCGATAGTTTTGCCCAAGAGGTGGAGGCCCTGTTCCAACACCGCCTGGGCGAGATGGCGCTGACCACCCCCCGCCACAGCTACCCCCTGATTGCTACCTATGCCCAGCGCTTTAGCGGCCAGCGCTTTGCCCTGCTGGGCGATGCAGCGATTGGCATGCACCCGGTAACGGCCCATGGTTTTAACTTGGGGCTGTCGGGTATGGAGCTACTCAGCCAAGCCATCTTGACCGCTTTTGAGCAAGGCTTTGACTGGGGCAATGCCGCCAGTTTGCAAGGCTATGCCAACACCCACCACCGCCATGCGTGGCCCATCTACCAAGGCACGAACGCCATCGTGCGCTTGTTTACCGACCAGCGCCCACTGCCGCGCCTGCTGCGCCAGGCCGTGCTGCGCGGGGCAGAGCATTTCCCGCCCGTCAAGCTGGCTATTGTCAGCCAGCTCAGCGGCCATAGCCCCTGGCGCTTGCTGCAAAGCCAGTGGCAGCGGCTGCCCTTCTTGCGGCGCTAAACACAAGGCTAGAGAGGGGCAACCGTGGATTTATCAGCCTCTACTGGTCTTAATCCATGTTCGACACTAAAGCGCTGCGTTAGGATGCACACAAGGATTGTCAATTTTTCTTGATTTTTGATTAGCTGCTATGCGCCTTTCCGCCAACGAAACCACCATGCCCAGGCTGCACATGATTGGCACCCTGGCTTTGGTGCTGCTGGTCACTCTTGCCTTGGCAGCGTTTTATTCATGGCGTAACACGCATGAGCAAAATGCCTCGTTCCAGCGCATGGCATCCCTGATTACCACCCAGCAGCACCAGCGCCTGCAGGCTGAGATGCAGTCCGCTATGGGGTATATGGAATTTTTGCGTAAACGCACTGAGGAGGTACTGCGCCGCAGCTTGGTAGAGCAGGTGGATGCCGCCTACGCCGTGGCCCAAACCATTTACGAGCGTGAGTCCCCCCACCGTCCCGAGGCTGAAGTGCGCAGCCTGATTGTGGAGGCGCTGCGCCACATACGCTTTTTCGATGGGCGCGGCTACATCTTTATTGACAGCATGCAGGGGGAGTTCATCCTCCTGCCCACCGCCCCTGAGATGGAAGGCCGCCCAGGCATCAACAACCGCGACGATACGGGCGCTTACATCATGCAGGGGCTGATTAACGCCGCCTACCTACCGCAAGGGCAAAGTTTTTTTCATTACCGCTGGTACCACCCCGCGCACCCCGAACGCATGGCGAAAAAAACCGCCTATGTACGCCACTTTGCCCCCTATGACTGGCTGATAGGCACGGGCGACTACCTGCATGAATGGGAAATGCGCCAGCAGCAAGAGGCGCTAGAACGCTTGCGCGCTCTGCGCTTTGGCATCAGCGGCTCTATTGGCGTGTTAGACCAGCAAGGGCGGGTTTTGCTCAGCGCGGGCAGCATACGTTTAGAGCAGCAACTGCCCGCCAGCTTGCCCATTGCCCAAGCCACAGCACTAGGCCAGATTATGCAAACCGCACAAAACGGCGGCGGTTTTTTAGACTATGAATGGGCGCGCCCCAACAGCCAAGCGGATGAGCCCCTAACCCACAAAACCGCCTTGGTCAGCACCTACAAGCCTTGGGACTGGATTTTAGTCACCACCACCTTTAACGAAGAGCAGGAGGCCGCCCTAGCCACCCAAGCGCAGGCCTACAGCCAAGACCTGAACCGCCAGCGCAAGGGACTGTTCTGGATTGTGCTGGGCATCCTGACCCTGGGGTTACTAGGCTCTTGGGGCTTCTCGCGCTGGTCGGGGCATTTGTTCAGCAACTACCACCGTGAGCTACAGCAAGCCCAAGAAAACCAGCGCATTGCCGCCATTGCTTTTGAGTCGCAAGAAGGCATGCTCGTCACCAACCCTCAAGGTCTTGTCTTACAGGCCAATCAGTCCCTGAGCACCATCACCGGCTATGACAGCGCGGAGGTCATCGGCCAAAACATGCTCAACCTGCTGCAATGCGATGCCCATTCAGCAGATTTTTACGCCGAGATACGCCAAAGCCTGCACGAACAGGGCGCTTGGACGGGCGAGATGCAGAGCCGCCGCAAAGATGGTGGCATCTACCCCCTTTGGGTCACCGCCTCTGCCGTTAAAAACGAGGCAGGCGTGCTCACCCACTTTGTCTGCGCCCTCAGTGACATTACCCATCGCAAACAGGCGGAAGAAGAAATCCGCCGTCTGGCTTTTTACGACCCTCTCACCGCCCTGCCCAACCGCCGCCTCTTGCTGGACCGTTTACAGCACGCGGTGCAGACCAGCAGCCACACCCAGGGCTATGGGGCGCTGATGTTTATTGACCTGGATAACTTCAAACTCGTCAATGACAGCCTTGGCCATGCCCAGGGTGACCTGCTGCTGCGAGAGATGGCACAGCGCCTGAGCAGCACCGTGCGCCAAGGCGATACCGTTGCCCGCCTGGGTGGCGATGAGTTCATGGTCGTGCTAGAAAACCTTAGCCCCACACCCGCCAACGCGGCCCTGCAAGCCAAGACCCTGGCCCAAACCGTGCTGAATAATTTGGCCTTGCCCATGCAGCTGGCACATAAAGAAGTGCAAACCACCTGCAGCATTGGTGTAGTGCTGTTTAGCGGCGAGGAAAACGACACCGACAGCCTGATGAAGCATGCCGACCTGGCCATGTACCAAGCCAAAGAAATGGGGCGTAATACCGTCTGCTTCTTTGACCCTGAGATGCACGCCAAAGTCATGCAGCGCATGGCCCTGGAGCAAGAGCTGCGCCAAGCCCTGGAAAATGAGCAGCTCTTGCTGCACTACCAGCCCCAAGTCAATGCCCAGGGCACGATAGTGGGGGCAGAGGCCCTGGTGCGCTGGCAACACCCGGAGCGCGGCCTCGTATCCCCGGGCCAATTCATCCCCTTGGCGGAAGAGACGGGGTTAATCTTGCCCCTAGGCATTTGGGTGCTCAACGCCGCTTGCAAACAGTTGGCCCTGTGGGCGCAAGACCCGCAAACCCAGCACCTGAGCTTGGCCATCAACATCAGCGAGCGGCAGCTGCGCCAGGCAGACTTTGTGCAGCAAGTCTTGCAAGCACTGGCGTGCAGTGGCGCTTCTCCCTTGCGCCTGAAGCTGGAAATTACCGAAAGCCTGCTGATGCAAAACCCACCCGATGCCATCGCCAAAATGAGCACCCTGCAAGCCCACGGCCTGCGCTTTTCGCTGGATGACTTTGGCACGGGCTACTCCTCCATGGCCTATCTGCGCCAGCTGCCGCTGCACCAGCTCAAAATTGACCAAAGCTTTGTGCAAGCACTAGACAGCGACCTGCGCTCTGCCGCCATTGTGCGCACCATCGTCACCCTGGCTAAAAACCTAGGGCTAGAGGCCATTGCCGAAGGGGTGGAAACCGCCGAACAGCGCCAAGCCTTAATCGATAGCGGCTGCCTGCTCTACCAAGGCTATTTCTTTGGGCGGCCAGCACCAGCGCTGGCACTCAGCCCCAAAGCCTAAGCCTTTAAGTTCTCCAAACCTGCCAAGCCCGCTTCAAGCCTCACTAAACACCTTGCCCGGATTCAATATCCCCAGCGGGTCTAGCGCGTTTTTGATGGCGCGCATCATGGCAATGGCCTCTTCGCCGCATTCCTTCACCAAAAATTCTTGCTTGTGGATGCCCACGCCATGCTCGCCGCTGCAAGTGCCTTCCATGTCGATGGCGCGTTGCACCAGGCGCTGGTTGAGCTGCTCGGCGCGTTCGCGCTCTGC
>CAZMMM010000046.1:0-2232 GCA_964567385.1 uncultured Comamonas sp. | reverse complement strand
CTCGCTGGCAATGGCTTGCACCATCTCTACCTGCTCTTGTACGCCGCTGGGGGAGCCGTGGAATTCCATCAGCAGCATAGGCGCTTCGCGCAGGCTGAGTTTGCTGTGGCGGTTGACCATGCCCACGGTGGCAGCGTCCAGCAGTTCCACACGGGCAATGGGTACGCCCAGTTGAATGGTTTGAATCACGGTGTGCACCGCATCCGCCATGCTGGGGAAGGTGCAGGTGGCCGCCCGCACCGCCTCTGGCAGGGGGTAGAGGCGCAGGGTGACTTCGGTGAAGATGCCCAGCGTGCCCTCGCTGCCCACCATCAGGCGGGTGAGGTCGTAACCGGCAGCGCTTTTTTTGGCACGGCTGCCGGTGCGCAGCAGCTCGCCGCTGGCGTTGACCACCTCCAGCGCCAGCACGTTCTCGCGCATGGTGCCGTAGCGCACGGCATTGGTTCCGCTGGCGCGGGTAGCGCACATGCCGCCAATGCTGGCATCCGCGCCGGGGTCAATGGGGAAGAACAGCCCTTCGTCCTTGATGGCATCGTTGAGCGCCTTGCGGCGTATGCCGGGCTGCACGGTAACGGTCATATCCTCGGCGTTGATGCGCAGTATCTGCTGCATCTGGCTGACATCCAGGCTGATGCCGCCACGCACCGCCAGCAAATGCCCCTCTAAGGAAGTGCCCGCGCCATAGGGAATCAGCGGCACACGGTACTGGGCGCACAGGCGCACGGCATCTTGTACATCTTGGGTGGATTCGGCAAACACCACGGCTTGCGGCGGTGGTGCAGAGATGGAGCCTTCATCGCGACCATGCTGCTCGCGCACAGCAGCGGCGGTGGAGCATTGCGCACCAAAGCGCTGTTGCAGCGCGGCAAGAAATTCCTGGGGCAGTTCTGTGAGGGGCGTGGTTGCAGTGGCTGAGGTCATAGCTTCGCTTTGCAGATAGTTCAATTCTCAATTCAAAAGGTAGTAGTTGCCGTGAGAATAGGGGTTTGTGTTTTGGGGTGGGTGGCGGCTGATGGCAGCTTTGGCTCATCCTCTCATTTTTTATAAAGGATGCGCTCTTGCCCTCCCCATTGCAGGTTTTGCACGAGGTGTTTGGCTACACCGATTTTCGCGGGCCGCAGCAAGGCATTGTGCAGCAGGTCTGCGCGGGTGGTGACGCGCTGGTACTCATGCCCACCGGCGGGGGTAAAAGCCTGTGCTACCAGATTCCGGCGATTGTGCGCCAGCGCCAGGGGCTGGGGGTCACGATTGTTGTCTCCCCGCTGATTGCGCTGATGCACGACCAAGTGGGTGCGCTGCACGAAGCCGGGGTAGAGGCCGCCTTCCTCAATTCCAGCCAAAGCTATGAAGAGGCGCAAGCGGTGGAATGGCGCTTGCAAAGCGGGCAAATTACCCTGCTGTACGTTGCGCCTGAACGCCTGGTCACACCGCGCTTTTTGGGGCTGCTGGATAACCTCTACGCCCAGCAGCAACTGGCCTTGTTTGCCATTGACGAGGCGCATTGCGTCAGCCAATGGGGGCATGATTTTCGGCCTGAATACCGCCAATTGGCCTTGCTGCACGAGCGCTTTGCCGGTGTACCGCGTATCGCATTAACAGCCACTGCCGACGCGCTTACCCGCGCCGATATGGTGCAAGGGCTGCAACTGGGCGACGCGCCGCAATTTGTCAGCAGCTTTGACCGCCCCAATATCCGCTACCGCATTGTTGAGAAAAAAGACCCGCTGGGGCAGTTGCTGCGCTTTATCCTGAACGAGCACGCGCAAGACAGCGGCATCGTCTATGCCCAATCGCGCCGCCGTGTGGAAGAGCTGGCGGAAAAACTGCAACAAGCGGGCATCCACGCCTTGCCTTACCACGCTGGCCTACCCTCAGAAATGCGTGCCGAGCACCAGCAGCGCTTTTTGCGTGAAGAGGGCGTAGTGATGGTGGCCACCATTGCCTTTGGCATGGGCATTAACAAACCCGATGTGCGCTTTGTCGCCCATGTGGACATGCCCAAAAACATCGAGGGCTACTACCAAGAAACAGGCCGCGCCGGGCGCGATGGTTTGCCAGCAGACGCCTGGATGGTCTATGGCTTGCAAGACGTGGTGAACCAGCGGCGCATGATCGATGAAAGCCCGGCAGCCGAAGACTTCAAGGCGGTGATGCGCGGCAAGCTCGATGCCCTGCTGGCCCTGGCCGAGGCCACCGACTGCCGCCGCCAGCGCCTGCTGGCCTACTTTGGCG
>CAZMMM010000045.1:0-9233 GCA_964567385.1 uncultured Comamonas sp. | reverse complement strand
CGGCATCAAAGACGTGTACCGCTGCCTAGAGCCTGATGCCACCGACGCTTGCTACACCTGGTGGAGCAACCGTGGCCAAGCCTATGCCAACAACGTGGGCTGGCGTTTGGATTACCACCTGGCCACCCCAGCCACAGCGGCCTTGGCGCGTAGCAGTGCGATTTATAAAGGAGAAAAGTTTTCAGACCACGCGCCGCTGACGGTGGGGTATGCCTTCGGTCTGTGAGGGAGCCTGTGCCTTGGCATAGAGCAGGCATAGCATAATTAGAAAGAAATTGTATTCACGCGCGTTCCACAATGAGGCGTTAAATAGGCTATCTATCAAGAAAATCCCCAAAAACCCCATCATCAATGGCCGCATCGCTGGGTTTTTCCAGCCCGCACGCGCCAGTATAAAAAACAACCCGATAAACCAAATCACTCCGATGAGACCCAATTCACTGGCAAAAAATAAAAACTGATTGTGAGGTGTGTAACGCCCCACATAACACCATTCTGGCTGAGGGTTTCTTTCGCACCACTGGATGCCGTGACTGCCCAGGCCCCAACCAGTGATAGGTTTATCTCGAATAATTTCAGTGGTTTTTAACCACATATACCAACGTGCGCCAATGCTGCTGAAGGTGGGGGTTTGACCTTGCTGCAGCTCCTGAAAAACCTGCTGGGTTTCCTGCTTGGCCAAAACATATCTCTCTTGCACTCGCTGGGAGCTGGTAAAGGCCAGGGCCAACAACAGGGCCACACCTCCTAAGCCCACCGCCAGCCACTTACGCGGCAAAGCAAACAGGCCATAACCCAAAAGGCCAGCCAGCAGTGCCACATAGCCCGTGCGCCCATTGAGCAAATAGGCCACCGCCCCGATCGCCAGCAAAGCCCCTGCTGACCAAACCCAGCGCTGCCAGCCTGTGCCGCTAGCGCGCAGCCGCTGCAAACAAAGCAACACCAAAAAGGACAACATAATCCCCTGGGTGATGTAGTTACCCACTACGGTCTGGTCACCCCACTCTTGCTCACGGCTGGGTAACCAGGGGATATCCCAGAAAAAATTCAGGTAGCTAATCGCCGTGACCAATGCTGCGCCTAGCCCAAAGCCCCAACTCGCTTGTCGCTGCAGCAGGGGCTTGCGCAGCAATAGCAAGAGCACGGCAGCCAAGGGGAATTTGACGTATTTTTTAAAGTTGGCGCCCAGCTCCCCTTGCCAATCGGCTAGGCTGTGCCAACTACCCCAGAGTAAAATCGGCAGCAGCAGCAGCAGCCAGCGCACCAGCGGATCGGCCAGCCACTGCCGCCACTCGCCATTTTTAAGCCAAGGGATAAAGCCAAACCAAGCCAACACCACCGCCAAGGCATAACTGGTATTGTGCAAGCCCAAAGAAAGCGGCAGGCTGAAAAAACCCAGCACCAATAATGCTGCAGCACCAGCCCAAAGGCCTTGATGACCGCAGCCTAATTGCAGACCTATCCTCCGCCATAATTTATTTTGATGCCCGCTATTCATGCTGTTTTTTTATATCAACCTTGATAAAGACACCCACAGACACGCTAATATGCAGAACTATTTAGCGAAGGCTGGCATTCAGGCCGAGCGCATAGCGGCTGTTTGGTGGAATGATTTACCTGATGCGAAGCAGCAAGCACTTTATAGTGCGGCATTAAATCAAACCCAATATTACCAAGCCTTGGTGCCTGGCGAAAAAGGCTGTTATGCCAGCCATATTACCGCTTGGCGCAAGTTGTTAGAGAGTAATGCGGAATTTGCCATCGTACTAGAAGACGATGTACGCCTAGCGCCAGACTTTTTGGCTGTGGTGCAGGCCGCTTGCCAGCAGCACAAGGCGGGCGGTCAAGGCTGGGATATGCTCAAACTCATGGGCCGTGAGGTAGAGAAAGTGGCCGCCTCTACCGCCTTGAGCCCAGGGCATGCACTGATTCAGTACCGCAAAATCCCTAGTTACACCGCTGGCTATATCGTGCACCGCCAAGGGGCGCAAAAGCTGTTGGCCAGCCGCCAGCCATTTGGTCGCCCAATTGATATCGACCTGCGCTTCTTCTGGGAAAACGACCTGCGCATCTGGGGTGTGCAGCCCGCTGTGGTGCTGCTCGACGAGAGTAGCCAAACCACCAGTATTGCCCAGCGCGGCCACCAAGGTAGTTGGCGCTTACGCGCCCGCAAGCTGGGCATGAAGCTGCACCTGCTGTGGGGCAATTGGCGCCATCAGCGTCTGGCGCCCTGGCAGTCTTAATGCCCACCGGCAAACACTTCCCCATCTTTCAAGCGGTACACCGTGCCGCAATAGGGGCATTTGCCCTCCCCCTTCTGGCCGACGTTGATGAACACACGCGGGTGGTTGTTCCACAGTTTCATATCGGCCTGGGGGTTGGGGCAGAAGGTATCGCCAGAACCATCCAGGTCTGCGGCTTTGAGTTCTATAGCGGGTGTGTTGCTCATGGCAGGAGTCTTTCCGTAAGAGTGTGAATCGGCTAATTTTAAGGGCGCTCAATCGAGCTGGCGCAGCATGGCCATGGCTTCGTCCACCCGTTCAATGGCATGGATGGTAATGCCTGGAATCGCCTTTTTCGGCGCATTGGCTTTGGGCACGATGGCCGTGGTAAAGCCGAGCTTGGCGGCTTCCCGCAGGCGCTCTTGTCCGCGTGGGGCAGGGCGGATTTCCCCGGCCAAGCCCACTTCACCAAAAGCAATAAAGCCACGCGGCAAGGCTTTGCCGCGCAGGCTGCTGGTAATGGCCAGCATGACGGCCAAATCCGCCGCCGGTTCGCTGATGCGTACACCGCCCACGGCGTTCACAAACACATCCTGGTCAGCACAGGCCACACCGGCATGACGGCTTAACACCGCCAGCAGCATCGCGAGGCGGTCGCGCTCCAGACCTACCGAGAGGCGGCGCGGCGCGGGGCCGCTGCCATCCACCAGGGCTTGAATTTCCACCAGCAGCGGGCGCGTGCCCTCTAAAGTGACCAATACGCAGCTGCCGGGGACAGGCTCGCTGTGCTGGCTTAAAAAGATGGCGCTGGGGTTGCTCACGCCTTTTAAGCCTTTTTCGGTCATGGCAAATACGCCAATTTCATTGACTGCGCCAAAGCGGTTTTTGATAGCGCGAATCAAGCGATGCGGGCTGTGGGTGTCCCCTTCAAAGTAGAGCACGGTGTCAACCATGTGCTCCAGCACACGCGGCCCGGCCAGTGCGCCTTCCTTGGTGACGTGGCCGACCAAAATCACCGTAATGCCCGTGCTTTTGGCCATGCGCGTCAGATGGGCGGCGCATTCACGCACTTGCGCTACCGAGCCTGGGGCACTGCTCAATTGGTCGGAATACACAGTTTGAATCGAGTCAATCACCACCACAGCGGGTTGCACGGCATCGACAGTGGCAAGGATTTTTTCCAGCTGAATTTCTGCCAGCAGATTGACCTGGCTACCCTCAATCCCCAGACGGCGCGAGCGCAGTGCTACCTGCGCCCCGCTTTCCTCGCCGGTGACGTAGAGCGTGGGCAGGCCGCTACGCTGCAAAGCGTCCATGGCTTGCAGCAGCAGGGTGGATTTGCCAATGCCGGGGTCACCGCCAATCAACACCACACCGCCTTCGACCACACCACCACCAAGCACCCTGTCTAGCTCGGTAATACCGCAGGGGGTGCGGGCAATATCTTGCGCCTCAATTGCCGCCAAGGGGGTAACGGGCTGGGCATTCGCCAATCCTGCATAGCCTTGGGGTGCGCCCAAGCGGTTTTTGCCGCCGCTGGCGGTTTCGGGCAGGGATTCGACCAGGCTGTTCCATGCGCCACAGCCTGGGCACTTGCCCAGCCAGCGCGGGCTGGTGGCTGCGCAGGCGTTACAGGTGTAGATGGTTTTTTCTTTGGCCACGGGCTTGCTTACCGCTTGCCTTGCAGCAGCTTGGCCGCTTCGATAGCGAAGTAGGTCAGGATGCCATCCGCCCCAGCACGTTTAAAGGCGATGAGGGATTCCATCATCACCGCATCATGCTCCAGCCAGCCGTTGGCGGCTGCGGCTTTGAGCATGGCGTACTCGCCGCTGACCTGGTAGGCGAAGGTGGGCACTTTGAACTCATCTTTGACGCGACGCACCACGTCCAAGTAGGGCATGCCGGGCTTGACCATCACCATGTCGGCGCCTTCGGCGATGTCTTGCGCGACCTCGCGCAGCGCCTCGTCGGTATTGGCGGGGTCCATTTGGTAGGTGTTTTTGTCGGCACTGCCCAGCGCCCCACGCGAACCTACCGCGTCGCGGAAGGGGCCGTAGAAGTGGCTGGCGTACTTGGCGCTATAGGCCATGATGCGGGTATGGATGTGGCCATGCACCTCCAGCGCCTCGCGGATGGCGGCTACGCGCCCGTCCATCATGTCGCTGGGGGCCACCATATCTACCCCGGCTTCAGCGTGGGCCAGGGCTTGGCTGACAAGAACTTCTACCGTGTCATCGTTGATGATGTAGCCGTCTTCGTCCAGGATGCCGTCCTGGCCGTGGCTGGTGTAGGGGTCTAGCGCCAAGTCGGTCATGATGCCTAGGCCGGGGCAGGCTTGTTTGAGGGCACGCACCACTTGGGGCACCAGGCCGTTGGGGTTGGCAGCTTCTTTGCCATCAGGGGTTTTGAGGCTGGCATCCACCACGGGGAAAAGCGCCATGTATGGAATGCCCAAGGCCACGCACTCTTGGGCCACGGGCAGGAGCAGGTCAAGGCTGAGGCGCTCCACTCCGGGCATGGAAGGCACGGCCTCGCGGCGGTTTTCACCTTCCAGCACAAAGACTGGGTAGATGAAGTCATGGGCGCTGAGGCGATGCTCACGCACTAGGTTGCGGGTAAAGGCATCGCGGCGCAGACGGCGCGGGCGAGCGGCGGGAAAGGGGGTAGGGCTGGATAAATGCATAAGGCCTATTGTGCCGCGCTTGCCCGCTTTACAGCGAATAGCAACAGGGGATAGCCCCAAGACCGCCGGCTGGGCCGCTCTGATAAATTCCTTTCCCGAGGGCTGCTTGTCGCCCTCCCTGCTTAACCTCCCTGAGCAGGCCTCATCCTGATGAGGACTTTTCTGCGCCCGGCTTAGTCCGGGCTTTTTTTGGCGCTTACACTCTGGCCCCATGCTATGGGTTAAAGCTTTTCATATTGTTTTTGTGGCCAGCTGGTTTGCTGGCCTGTTTTACTTGCCGCGCATTTATGTGAATCTGGCCATGGTCAGCCCAGGCTCGGTGGCCGAGCATGAGCGCCTCATGCTCATGGCGGGCAAGCTGCTGCGCTTTACCACCTTGTTGGCTGTGCCTGCCGTGGCCTTGGGCCTGTGGCTGTGGTTTGGCTGGTTCTGGGGGGCCAAGGGTTGGTTACACGCCAAGCTGTTGTTGGTGGTGTTTGTGCTGGCCTATCACTGGGTTTGCGCCCGTATGTACCACCGCATCCGCCAGGGCCATGCCATGCGCAATCACCGCTGGTACCGCTGGTTCAATGAAGTGCCCGTGCTGCTCATGCTGGCCATTGTTATCTTGGTAACGGTCAAGCCTTTTTGAGCTTCCCTAGAATAGGGTTCATGACTACTGCTTCTGCACCTTCTTCGGCTGCACCGTCCATGCAGCCTGATAGTTACTATCGCCACCACATCTTCTTTTGCCTCAATGAACGCACCAATGGCGAGGGCTGCTGCGCCCAGCACGGTGCGCAAGCAGCGTTTGATTATTGCAAGCAGGCCGTATCACAAGCAGGCTTGGCAGGCCAGGGACTAGCCCGCGTGAATAAGGCAGGCTGCCTGAATCGCTGTAGCGCCGCACCCGTGCTGGTGGTTTACCCCGAAGCGGTGTGGTACACCTTTGTGGATAACAGCGATATTGACGAAATCATCGAGTCCCACCTGAAGAATGGCCGCATCGTTGAGCGGCTGCTGGTTCCACCAGAGATGGGGCGCTAACGGCCATGAACTCCCGTACCGAAACCTTTACCCTGAACGGCGGCGCTGGTGCTATTGAGGCATTGCGCGACCGTCCTGCTGATGCCACTGCCATTCGCGGCACAGCCATCATTGCCCACCCTCACCCCTTGTTTGCCGGCACCATGCACAACAAAGTGGTGCAAACCATGGCGCGTGCCTTTGTGCTGGCGGGTTGGGAGGCCGTACGCTTTAACTTTCGCGGCGTTGGTGCCAGCGCTGGCAGCCATGATGATGGCCGTGGTGAGCTACAAGACCTGCTGGCCGTAGTGCAACAAGCCGCACCTAGCGGCCCCCTGGCGCTGGCGGGCTTCTCCTTTGGCGCCTTTGTTACCAGCCATGCCATCGCCAGCCTGTGGCAGGAGGCAGAAGCCGCCGCACAAGCGCAGCGCCTGGAAAAAATCGTGCTGGTAGGCACGGCCACCAGCCGCTTTACCGTGGCAGAGATTCCACCCGCCGCCCATAGCCGCAGCCTGATTCTGCACGGCGAGCAGGATGACACCGTGCCGCTAGATACAGTCATGGACTGGGCGCGCCCGCAAAAGCTGCCCGTCACCGTCATCCCAGGCGGCGAGCACTTCTTCCACGGCCAGCTGCCCCTGCTCAGAAGCCTGGTGCTGCGTCACCTGACTGCCGCTCATGGTGATTGAAGCCGCGCCTGGCTCCATCCACCCTCTCTTCCAAACCTGAAACCCTTGGCCACTGTTTGCATGCTTGCTTCCCTTCCCCGCCCTGTATTACGTAGTTTTTATTCTTTGATTGGCAGCGCTGCCCTGCTGCCCGGCTTGGCCTTCTCGCAAATTGCCACTCTGCAACCGCCGGAGATTGCCGCACGCAATTACATGCTGATTGACGTGACGGCCAACCAGGTACTGGCCTCTAAAGACGTGGATGCGCCCATCGAGCCGGCTTCGCTGACCAAGCTAATGACGGCGTACCTGGTGTTTGATGCCCTGCGCAGCAAAAAAATTACGCTGGAACAACGCCTGCCCGTGAGCGAACGCGCCTGGAAAATGCCCGGCTCGCGTATGTTCATCGACCCCAAAATGCAAGTGCCGATTGACGATTTAATCAAAGGCATGATTGTGCAATCAGGCAACGATGCCACTGTGGCGCTGGCAGAAGGCGTGGGCGGCAGCTACGAGAATTTTGTCCGCCTGATGAATGAACAAGCCCAAGCCCTGGGCATGACCGGAACCAGCTACCGCAACCCCGAAGGCCTGACCGAAGCGGGCCACCACACCACAGCGCGGGACTTGGCCACCCTGTCCATGCGCCTGCTGCGTGATTTTCCGCAGTACGTGCACTACTACGCCATCAAAGATTACCGCTACGAAGGCACACCCGCTGCCAACAGCAAAAACCGCAACACGCTGTTGTTCCGTGACCCCACGGTCGATGGCCTGAAAACCGGCCACACCAATGCCGCAGGCTACTGCCTGGTCGCCACCGCCCAGCGTGACATGCCCAATGTGGGAGGCCGCCGCCTGCTCTCCATCGTGCTGGGTACGAATAGCGAAAACATCCGCGCCAACGAAAGCCAAAAGCTGCTGAACTGGGGCTACACCGCCTACGATGCAGTGAAGCTGTTTGAGGCCGGTCAGGCGATGGAAGAAGCACAGTTGTGGAAGGGCAGCAAGGGCCAAATCAAAATTGGCCGCGAGGCTGCCACGGTTGTGACCGTGCCCGCAGGCAGCAGCGGCAAGCTGGCCACCCGCATCGTGCGCCAAGAGCCTTTGATTGCGCCCATTACCCAAGGCCAGCAAGTTGGCACCCTGCAAGTGGTGCTGGCCGAGCAGCCGGTGGCGGAGCTGCCTATTTTTGCGCTAGAGGCCGTAGAGGAGGCAGGCTTCCTGGGCCGCGCCTGGGATGCCCTGCGCCTGTGGCTGCGCTAATGCAAGGCTCCAAGGGCCACCACACCATGGCAGGCCGCTCAGCCCCCTCTTTACTACAGGGGCTGATTGGCCTAGCCATCATCCTGCTGCTGTTGTGGAGCCAAGGGCTACTGCCCATTGGCAAAGGCAGCACTGGTCTTGGCAGTAGCGGCAGCAGCCCCACCAACACTACGGCCAGCCCCGCCCTGCGCGGGCAGTTGCCGGCTGAGGCGCACCAAACTTTTGCTTTGATTGTGCGTGGCGGCCCCTTCCCCTATGACAAGGACGGCACCACCTTCGGCAACCGCGAGCGCCTGCTGCCCCAGCAAAAGCGCGGCTATTACCGCGAGTACACCGTGCCCACCCCCAGGGCCAAAAACCGTGGTGCACGGCGTATCGTCTGCGGTGGCTGGCAGCCTGCCCAGCCCGATGCCTGTTACTACACCGCAGACCATTACCAAAGCTTTGCGCCCATTTACCCTTGAAGCCAGCCCGCTATGGACAACAGCACAGTCCCCTTATCCGTCAGCTCTTGGCTGCAAGCTCTACCCCTGGCCGTGGTGCAGCCATTACCGCCAGAGCTGTGTCCTGACGAGCTGGCCGCTGCCGCCCAGGCATTGGGCCAGCAATACCTGCATGCTCGGTTATCCCCCGCTACCTGTAGCAAAGCCCTGCTGCAAGACCTAGGTGAGCAGCTAGGCTTTGCGGAGTATTACGGGGCCAATCTGGATGCCTTGTATGACTGCCTGACTGATATGGTCATACCTACTTCGGCCCAAGGGTGGGTGCTGCTGCTAAGGGGCTCTCTCCAGCCCCAGGAGCTGGAAGACAGCAAAAAAGGCACTACTGACTGGCAGCAGCGCCTTTTGGAGTGTTTGGAAGATGTCGCACTCTATTGGGCAGAAGAGCGCGCCCTGCCCTTTCGCTGTTTATACCGCTAGGGGGCTTAAGTCCCACCCACAAACGGATTGCTAAAGCGCTCTTCACCAAAGCTGCTTTCAGGCCCGTGGCCAGGGATGAAGACCGTATCGTCCCCCATGGGCCACAGCCGCTGGGTAATGCTGTCAATCAACTGCTGGTGATTGCCCTGGGGGAAGTCGGTGCGGCCAATGCTGCCGGCAAACAGCACATCCCCCACAAAGCAGCGTTTGATTTGCGGCGCATGAAACACCACATGGCCGGGTGTGTGGCCGGGGCAGTGGCGCACTTGCACCGTCTCTTTGCCGATGGTGACGCTGTCACCATCGTGCAGCCAGCGCGTGGGGGTAAAGCTGTCGGCAGGTGCAAAGCCAAAGCGCTGGCTTTGCTGGGGCAGGCCGTCAATCCAAAACTGGTCGCCCTCATGCGGGCCGATGATGGGCAGCTGATGGCGCTCACTCAACTCTGCTGTGCCGCCTGCGTGGTCAATGT
>CAZMMM010000044.1:0-9428 GCA_964567385.1 uncultured Comamonas sp. | reverse complement strand
GTACGCCAGCCAGGCTGTTGTCCGGGCGGCGCGAGCTGGTGCCGGAGATAAACAAAAAATCCCCCGCTCGCTTGATATGTGGAAATTTTCCCCTGGGGGTAGCCTTGCTGCTGACGAGAGTGGCCTTGCGTTGTGTGTTGTCTGACATGGTATCTATCTCCTTAATTGATTAATTGACGCAGGTGATGCTTTGCGTCCACAGGCCAATAATAGCTTACACAATTGACAAGCAGCTTGATTATAAGTCTTTTTTTATTTTATTTCTGACTAAAGCTTTCCAATGCATTCAAGTCTTTAATATGGATAAGATGCTTTTCTCTTAAAATCAAGCCCAGCTTCTCCAAAGACGACAAAGTTTTATTTACCCACACCCTACTTGCCCCTATCATATTACCAATATTTTCCTGTGTTACACCTTGAACAAAATAAGGGTATTCAGTATTTTTATTTTCAATATTTTTCTCAGCCAATTCTATCAACACCCTAATCAAGCGTGATTCAGCAGAATAAAGAGCCATGGCTGTAATTCTTAAACTTGCATCATTAGCAAACAAAGCCAGTGACTTGGCAATATTAATAGAGAATTGTGGAATTTTCCGCATGCACTCAAACAGAGCTGCTCTAGGGAAAACAAATAAGGAGGAATCGACAATAGCCTCTGAGTGATAATTATGTCGCTCTTGCAGCAAGGCACTAATCAAACCGACAACATACCCTCTTGACCAAAAGCCTTTGACATAAACATTCCCCTCTTCAGTGCTGTATAGCAGGCTAACTCGACCATACCGCACAATAAATATACTGTCTGAATCATCACCCTCCGAAAAGATAGGCTGTTTTGCAGGAATATCTATGACAGATAGGTGGCTTTCTATAAGCTTGACTTCTTCTGCCTCTAGGTTTTCAAGCGCTTTTTCCCAAACAGCCTTAAAATTTCTCTCCATTATTACTCCTCATGCAACCATCCTTATTTGGATAGTGCTCCAAACTAAAAAAATTCAAGCTGGAAGCTATAACCACCTGTGCTCCAGCGCGGGTAACTGGCTACGCGCCTGCTCAATAGCAGCGCTGTCTAAGCTGGCCAACACCAGCCCCGCCGTAGGCGTGCTGCGCTGCGCCAGCACCTGCCCCCAGGGGCTAACCGCCATGCTATGCCCCCAGGTACGTCGTCCGTTTTCGTGTTTGCCGCCTTGGGCAGCAGCCAGTACATAGCATTGGTTTTCAATGGCACGGGCGCGTAGCAATACCTCCCAGTGCGCCTGGCCGGTGGTGTAGGTAAAAGCGCTGGGCACAACCACCATATCTGCCCCAGCCAGGGCATGCTGGCGGTACAGCTCAGGAAAGCGCAGGTCGTAGCACACGCTCAAGCCCACGCGCCAAGGGTGGCCGCTGCGGTCGGTAATGGTAGTAGTCACAGGTTCTGCCCCAGCTTCAATCACCACCGATTCGTCATACGCTTCAGCCCCGCGCTGGAAGCGAAATAGGTGAATCTTGTCGTAACGCACCGTGCATTCACCCTGGGGGCTAAACACCAGGCTGCTGTTATAGACCTTGCCCACCTGTGGGGCACGCAGGGGCAGGGTTCCAGCAATCAGCCATAGCCCAGCGTCTTGCGCTGCACGTGCCAGGCTGTCCTGTATCAGGCCTTGGCCAAAATCTTCACACCAAGCCAGCTTGTCGCGATCGCGCAGGCCCATGCCGCAAAAGTATTCAGGCAGCAGCACCAGCTCTGCGCCCTGAGCGGCGGCTTGGGTAATCAGGGTTTGGGCAGCGGCCAGGTTATCGGCCACATTGGGACTGCTGCACATTTGTGCAATGGCTACTTGCAGAACGGGCATGCTCAAGGCTCCTTATGGTGGGTGGTGGTATCTGTGGTGCTTGATGGGCTGGCTGAGGCCGGGCGCACCACCGGTTCGGCCCAGGTGCCGCTGACGATAAATTCTCGCGTGGCAACCGCCATCATGGGTTTGCGCAGCAGCGCCTGCGCTAAAAAGCTGCCCAGCCCAACCAGCGGGTTGATGGCACTGGCCACTAGCGATGCTGTCATCGCGTTGATTTCCGGCACGATGACTAGGCGCAGTGCCTGGGTCTGGGCTTGCAGATTGGCCTCGCCTTCCATTAGCACAGCGGCGTTTAAGCCCTGCATTTGCAGGTTGTTGGTACGGGCTATGCCCTGGGCAATGTCGATATCGCCGCGCACAAAGTCAAAGGCAAAGCCGCTGCTAAAAATATCCCGAAAATCCCCCGACAGGCGTTTGCCTATGGATTGCAGGCTAAGCACACTGAGCAGCTTGGCTATGCCCGGCTCCGCCTTGAGGAATTGGCCACGCCCCATGGCCAGCGCCACCTGGCCTTGCATGCTGGGCCAATGCGGTTGCAAGGGGCTGCCCTGCCACTGCATCTGCCCGCTGATGTCACCCTTGCCCTGTTGCAACACCCCGGCCATGCCCAGCCGGGTAAGGAGCTGACCGGCATCCTGCGCCTCTAGCGTAAATTGCAGGGCGGTGCGTTCGGCGGCTTGCCCTGAGCCTGTCGAAGCGGCCTGCCACCAGCCCTGGGCGCGCCAACGCGCTTCGGGGCTGCGCAGCTCAAAACGCTCTAGCGCCCAGCGGGTGTGCTGACTTTGGGGACGCGCCCGTACAAAAAGCTGGCCCAGGTCTTTGTCTGCCACTTGCAAAGCCTGCACATGAATATCTAGGGCGGGCCAGGTATCTGCCCCGTTGCTGGTGCTATTAATAGGCTCGCTAGGCTCAGGCTCGGTCGCTGCCAATATTTCTGGTGCTGCCTCAGCAGTGGCCGCTGCGGGAGGGGCAGGAGGAATGTGCAAATGCTCCAAGCGCACAAATACCAGCCCAGCGGGGGAGTAGGGGTGCTGGGGCTGGTAGTCCACATAGCCGGTTAGCTCCTGCGCCTGTATCTGCCCACGCCAGCGGCCTTGCTGCTGGCTCATCTGGGCCTGCACCTGGTGGAGCTGGCGCTGCTGCCAATGCAGTTGCTCCGCCTGCAATTGCAGGCGCTGAGGCAAAAAGCTGCGCCACGGGGCAAGCTCTGGCTCTGCCGCAGAAGCTGGCGCTGGTGAAGCTTCGTCACGGTCTGCCCAAGCCGCAAACTGGCTGATTTGCTCTGCCCAGGCATCCATATCCACATGGTGGGTCTGCACCTGTGCCTGCACACCATCGGCAATGCTCAAGGTATTGGGGCGTTGCTGCGCCCCAGCACCCCAGTACAGCCAGCCAGCACGTGCCTGGCCGCTGTGGCTATCGAGCAGATAGCGTAAATGGCCACCCTCGCCCCCATCTGCGCTGCTTAAAGCCACCTCCAAACTATCCACAGCGCCGCTTTTCTCCTGCGCAGCGGGCTGATAGCGCACCACTAGGGGGCGGGCTGATGAGGCCGCTTTGCCCAAGGGGGCAGGCAAGTCCAAGGCCAGGCCGCGCAGGTCAGACTGCACCTCTATCTCGGGTGCTCCGCCCTGGGATTGCAGCAGTAACTGGTAGCTGGCCTGCCCCTGTGCCTGCGCCGCCAAAGCTTGCACCACGGCCTGCTTAATGCCCTGCCCTAGCCCCTGTGCACTGGCTTGACCCTGCGCCTGAACGCGCACACCGCTGGCCAGATGAGCCATGCCGCCTGAAAGCTGCACCGCCCCACCCAGTGCCTGGGCTTGCACGTCTTCCAAGGCAAAGCCTTGCTCATAAAAATCAACCCGCCCTTGCAACTGGGTGAGCAAGGGCACATCCGGGCGCAGCTGCAATTGGTTGCCACGCAGCTGCACACTGCCTTTAACCAAGCTGTGCTCCGGCTCTTCTAACGGAATGGAAAGTTGTAAATCCAGCACCGCCTGGCCCTGCGCCTGGGCTGGGGCCAGGACATGCTCTGTCAAATCCTCAATCGCCGTTGCGTGCAGCACTTGTAGCATGCTGGCCAGGGCATCCAGGCTGCGCCCTTGCACCTGCACCACGGGCTTATGCCAGTCGGCAATCTCGGCCTGCACCTGCTCAAAGGCCACACTAGCTGGCACCAAGTGGCGGCTGGCTTTGGTGGGTTCAACAGCTTGCACCTGGGTCTGCGCCTGGCGCACACGCATGCCTTGGCCATCAAACTCCAGCACGCCCGCTAATTGCCGCAGGGGTGGCCAGGGCGCTTGGCCAGCCTCCATCCAGCTGGCGGGCAGATAGTCGTAATCCACGGCATGCACAGGGGCGGTAATGTGAAAGCGCCCACTACCGGGTTGGCGAAACGGCATATCGTGCAAAGCACCCGCCACCTCAAAGCGCACATCCCGCCCTTGACCGGCAAGCACACTATCGCGCACATAGTGGCGCACCTCGGCGGGGATGCTTAGGGGCAAATAGCGGTGTACCCGCGCTCCATTGGCCTGCGCCAAACTGCCTTGCAATTGCAAAATGCCTGGGTCGCTGCCCTTATCACCATCGCCTTCATCAGGGCTGCTGCGCCAAGAGCCAGAAAACGCCCCCTGGACATCGGCATTGGCAAACTGGGCAGCATCCACCGCCACCTGCCAGCCACCTTCGGCCTGGGGCTGCCAGTGCAGCTGGGCGCTTAGGCTATCCAGTGGTAGTTTCGGCTCTTCAAACACACCGGGGAAATCCAGCACGCCCTGCTGCATAGCCAGGCTGGCCTGACCACCGGCTTCGCTCAGGCTAAAGGCCACATCCAAGCCCTGCACCCCAGGGATGCCCACAGTGGATGATGGTTGGCCAGCCAGCCCCAAACCCCAAAGCTGACCACGCGCCTGATAGGGGTGGGAGGTGCTGGGGTCGCTTTGTGGCTGGCCGCTTTGCCATTGCGCTTCCACAAACTCTAGCCGCCCCTGGGGCTGCCAGCGCCGCAAGGGTGCTTGCCAATCGGCCAGCGCAGGCAGAGGCAGGCCCAACAGCAACTCGCGCAGCAGGGCGATATCCATGCCTTGCGGTAGCGAGTGCTGTTTAGCGGGAGTGGGGGCAGGATTGCTTAAAGCTACACGCAGTTGGTGTTGCTGCTGGGCGGAATTGGTCTGCCATTCAATGTCGGTGGCTAGCCAGTGTTGGGGGGCGGCTTGCCCATCACCACCGGGCAGCAGCCAATCAAAGCCCAGGCCGCTGGCACGCAGCACCCAGCCTTGGTCGGCTTTTTTACGCTCGGCAGTCAGGCGGGTTTGCACCTGACGCAGCGCCAGCGGGGCAGCTTGCGGGTTAGCCCACGCTATGTTGACCTGTTGCAGCGCCCAATCACTGTGGGCGTGGGTAATTTCGCTGCCCTCCACCGTTAGCCACAGCCGCCCTTGACCGGCAGCTTGCACTTGCTCGACGGCACTAGACAGTCCCCATTGCGACCAAGGCAGAGGCGGCAAGGCGTACAACTGCCACTGGGCAAACCACTGGCCGCGCCATTGCTGCCACAAAGGTTGGGGGGCTTGCCCCGGTAAGGGCAGTGCCAGAGGGCTGTGCAAAATGCCCACCAAGTGCAGGCTTTGGCCTTGCGCATCCTCGGCATCCAGGCGCAGGGCATGGCGGCGGCCTTGGGCACGCAACACCAAGTCGATAGATTGCCAATAGTGGGTATAGAGCTGCTCAGGCTGGCTATGGTCCTGCCAGTGCAGACTGCCACCGCGCAGCGCCAGTTCGGGCTGGGTCAACAGCCATTGCAGCGCTTGGCTGTAGTCGGCAGCCGGGGCATCACCCTCCCCCAGGGTATGACCGGCAATGCGCCAGCGGCCATCAGCCAAACGCTGCACCTGCAATTGCGGGGCGTGGATATAGAGCTGCTCTAGCCCCCCCCGCAGCAAAGAGCGCGGCGATACCGTGACCACCACCTGCTGCAAATGCAAGCCAGCACCATCAGCAGGGCGCGGCTGCTGGGCAGGCCATAGCCGTACATCGTGCAGCTCAATAGCCGGAAACAAGCCGCCCGAGCGGGCATGCAGGCGGCCAATCTCTACGCTTTGCCCCAAAGCCTGGCTGGCCCAGCGCTCTAGCGGCGCACCCCAATGGGCAATACGCGGTATCAGTACCCAGTGCAGCCCCGCCCAGACCAACAGCAAGGCCAGCCACACACCCGCCACCAAGCGCAACGCCCAACGCGCCGCACTGGCAAACAGCCGCAAGCGGTGAGAGGGGAGGGGCAGAGGCTCAGGGCAATCAGATGAATCCCGTTTACTTCCCCGTCCAGACGAGAGGCTCAATCAGCAAACACCTCATCCAAGCTGCGGGCATCCAGCACCAAAAGGCTCCAGGCTTGCAGTTGTTCACTGCTCGCTTGGGTGATTTGCGTAATGACGCTGGATGGCAAAGGGCCAAAGCGGTGGACAAGCAAGCGCTGTAACAGTTGGGCTTGGCCTTCATCACGGCCACGCAGGAGCCCCTTTTTAAGCCCCTCCTTCAGGCCTTCTTTTAAGCCTTCTTTCAAACCTTTTTGTACTCCACGCTCTTCATAGTTGCGCTCCCACTGTTCAAAACGTTGGGCCAGGGTCATTTTTAACTCCTTCAAATCTTGTAACTTCGGTAGCGTCATCTGGTAGCGGCCTTGCCGCAGCACCATGGCTCTAATCCAGATAGCGAAAGTACGTTGTAGCTCGGGCTGGTCTTGGAGCCACTCACTCAGCTGGTCAATCAGGGTGAGTATGGCTTGCTCACTCTCAGGCTGCTCAAAAGCCATGATGGCTGCCACCAGGTTGGAGATTTCTCGCAGTTGCTCAGGGCTATAGCGATTGTGCTCAATGAGCAAATACTGCAACTGTGGCAGGTACTGCGCCACCAAGCCGGGCGCTTTGGGAATGAGGTCAGCGATATTGGTCGCTGCCTTCCACTTGGCTTCACCGTTGTAGAGCACGATGGGCAGCACCGGCGGCAGTTTCTTACCCGCCAGCACCTGCTTGGCACGTATCAAGTCCTGGTACAGCAAGCCCACATAGGTCATGATGCGCACCGCCATCCACGGGTCGGTTTTGCTTTGGAACTCAATCAGCAGATACAGATAGACCCACTCCCCACCAGCGCGCACCCGCCAAACGACATCATCGGCGCGGTGGCGGAAATCGTCGGTGACGTAGCTGCCGGGCATTTTCTCCAGGGTGGTGTAGTCCAGACTGTGCAGCCATTCATCGGGGATAAAGCCCAGCACCAAGTCACGCACCACTTCGGGGGCGGAGAACAATAGTTTGTAGGAGGCATCGGCATCTTGGGGCATAGCAGGGATTTTAGGTATCCGCTCTGGGCACTGGCAACGAAGGTTTATTCATACGGCCACCCATCCCCCCACCGCCCCCACTCAGCGATTAGCGGCACAATCCTTCGGTGCAGGCTTGCGCCCAGTAGCGCCTCCTCCTCTACTTCTACTGCCCAAGCCTGGGATGATTGCCCGCCTACCATGTCCTCTCTTGCACCCTCCACCCCTCGCCCCTGCCCTGGCCAATTGGCCGAGCATTCGCGCTTTGCCCAGCGCATTACGCGGCGCTATGCCCAGCACCTGCGCCTACTGCCCCCCGGCGCAGTGGGGCTGGCTCAGATGCAGCAATGCCTTCACGCCCTGCAAGCCCCGCCGCTGGCGCTAGAACTGGGCGCAGCGCTACGCGTGTTGCGCCAACTGGTGTTGCTGCGCTTGGTAGAGCGCGATTGCAGCGGCCAGGCCAGCCTGGAAGAAGTCACCACCACCATGACCGAGCTGGCCGAGCTAGCGCTGGATGCCGCCTGCACCCAAGCACGCGCTCTGCTAGACAGCCGCCACGGCCAGCCCCAGGACGCGCAAGGCCAAGCCGTGCAGTTCTGGGTCGTGGGCATGGGCAAGCTGGGGGCGCGTGAGCTGAACGTCTCCAGCGACATCGACCTGATTTACGTCTATGAGCACGAGGGCGAAACCACCGGGCGCGATGCCACAGGCAAAGGCTGCATCAGCAACCACGAATACTTCAGCCGCGTAGCCAAGACCATCTACCAACTGATTGGCGAAGTGACGGAGCATGGCCAAGTGTTTCGCATTGACCTGGCGCTGCGCCCCCATGGCAACTCTGGCGCAACCGCTATTGGCTTGGCGGCGCTGGATAGCTATCTGCAAACCCACGGGCGAGAGTGGGAGCGTTTTGCTTGGCTCAAAAGCCGCATTCTTGCGCCGCGCAGTTGTGTGCAGAGCACCAATGTGCAGGCGCTGCGCACCGTGGTGCTGCCCTTTGTGTTTCGCCGCTATCTGGACTACAACGTGTTTGATGCGCTGCGGGACCTGCACCGCCAGATTCGCCAGCACGCCAGCCGCCGCAGCAGCGGCCAGCCGGGGCGCAGCCACGATGTCAAGCTATCAGCGGGCGGCATCCGCGAGCTGGAATTTGCCGTGCAGCTCCAGCAAGTCGTGCGCGGCGGCCAGTACCCCGAGCTGCGCTGCCGCCCCACGCTAGAAGCCTTGCGCCGCCTGGTACGCGCCGAGCTGATGCCCGCCGACACTGCCGAGCAACTGGCGCTGGCCTACCGCTTTCTGCGCCAGGTAGAGCACCGCATTCAATACCTGGACGACCAGCAAACCCATGTACTGCCCACCGATGATGCCGACTTGGCTTGGCTGGCGCACAGCATGGGCTACGCCAATAGCTGCCAGTTTCTGCACCAACTCGATGCTTGGCGCGAGCTGGTGGCGCAAGAATTTGATGCCCTGCTAGGCGGTGCAGACCCCTGCCCCCAAGGCATTTGCCACCTGTGCGACCCTAACGACAGCCCCGGCAGCAGCGCCCAGCCCCAGGCTGCTGTGCTGGCTAGCACCCCCTCCGCCAGCAACCCCAGCAGCCCTAATAGCAAAGCCCCCAGCGGCCTCAGCCTGCAAGACCTACCCGAGCAGCTCCCCGCCCCCCTGGGGCAGCGCGTTGCGCAATGGCGCAACAACCCCAAGCTACGCCAACTGCGCCCCGCCACCTGCGAGCGCCTGCACCGCCTGCTGCAACAAACCGGCCAATGGCTGCAAGCCCAGCAAATCAGCCCCGAGGCCGCGCTGCGCTTTGTGCAGTGGCTAGAACCCCTGCTGCGCCGCGATAGCTACCTGGCGCTGCTGCTAGAGCGCCCCAGCGTGCATCAACGCCTGCTGCATGTGCTGGGCGCTGCCACCTGGCCAGCCCGCTACCTGCAACAACACCCCGGCGTGATTGACGAGCTGGCCAGCGACCAACTGCTGCACGAGCGCTTTGACCCCGCCGCCTTCACCCAAGAAATCGAAACCCGCCGCCAAGCCCTGCGCAGCACCGGTGAGGACGATGATGAAAGCCTGCTCAACCTGCTACGCCGCGCCCACCATGCCGAAGTGTTTCGCACCCTGGTGCGCGACGTAGCGGGCGCTATCACCGTGGAGCAAGTGGCCGACGACCTCAGCGCCCTGGCCGATAGCGTGCTGCGCATCACCAGCCAATGGTGCTGGCCGCGCCTCAAACAGCGCCACCGCGAAGAACCGCAATTTGC
>CAZMMM010000043.1:0-9436 GCA_964567385.1 uncultured Comamonas sp. | reverse complement strand
CCCCATTGAAACCGCCGCCATTGGTGCGGTGTATGGCCAGGGCCGCGAGCAGCCCTTGCCCATTAGCTCAGTCAAGGCCAATCTGGGGCATATGGAGCCAGCGTCTGGCATGGCAGGCTTTGTCAAAGCCGTGCTGGCGCTAAAAAACCAGGCCCTGCCGCCCACCCTACACCTTAAAAACCCCAATCCGCATATTGACTTCACCGGCCTGAATCTGCGCCTGGTGCAGGACGATGCCTTGCCTCTGGCCGCCAAACCGCAGCAGGTGCTGCGCGCTGGGGTGAACTCCTTTGGCTTTGGTGGGGCCAATGCCCATGTGCTGCTGGAACAAGCACCGGCAAGCCAGGAGGCAACGACACCAGCAACAGCACCTGGTGCTGCTGAACTGCCTCCCCTACTGCTGTCCGCCCGCTCGCCCCAGGCGCTGCAAGCGCTTGCACAGGCCTATGCAGATTTGCTCAGCGAGCAGCCCCAGCGCTATTACGACATTGCTTACGGGGCCGCCTGGCAGCGCCAGGTGCTTGAGCAGCGCTTTTTGCTCGCCCCCACCAGCGTGGACGATGCCATTACCAGCCTGCGCAGCTTTGCCCAAGGCCAAACCAGCGCCCCCGCCCCTTGGGTAACAGAAGAGGCTGTGGCTGGTAGCCAAGGTGATATCGCTCTGGTCTATGCCGGCAACGGTGCGCAATGGGCCGGTATGGGCCAGGCATTGCTGCAATCCAGTCCTGCTTTTGCCCAGCATATAGCGCAGCTAGACAGTGCTATGCAAGCGCGGGCGGGCTTTTCCATCCTGGCCGAGCTGCAAGCCACGCCAGAGCAATCACGCCTGAATGACACCGCTGTGGCCCAGCCCCTGCTGTTTGCCATGCAGGTGGCCATTACCCAAATGCTGCAAGCGCAAGGGCTACAGCCCACAGTGGTTTTGGGCCACAGCGTGGGCGAAATCGCCGCTGCCTGGGCCAGTGGTGCTTTAAGCCTGGAGCAGGCCATTGACGTGATCTGCGCCCGCAGCCAGGCGCAAAACCTGACCCGTGGCAATGGCCGCATGGCGGCAGCGGCCCTGTCTGTCGAAGCCGCGCAGCAAGCCATTGCCGCCTTGGGCGCGGGGGTGGATATTGAGATTGCAGGCATTAATAGCCCCGACAACGTCACCCTGTCTGGCAGCCTGGCTGACTTGCAACGCCTGCAAGAAGCATTGGCCCCACAAAAAACTTTCTTCCGTGTGCTGGATTTGGACTACGCCTTCCACAGCCACCACATGGATGCCGCCCGCACCGACCTAGCGCAGCGCCTGCAAGGTCTGCGCCCCCAGGGTGAGGCGCAGGCCACGTTTATTTCTACCGTTACTGGTGATGTGCTGGCAGGCGATGCGCTGAATGCCGATTACTGGTGGCGCAATGTGCGCCAGCCCGTGCGTTTTGCCGATGCCGTGGCCCAGGCCGCCCAGCAAGGCTGCCGGGTGTTTATTGAAGTTAGCCCCCACGCCATCTTGCAGCGCTATATCAAGGAATGCCTGGCACCAGAGCAAGTGCAAGCCAGCATACTGCCCACCTTGCAACGCGGCAATGACGGCCCCCAGCGCATGGCAGAAACCGCTTTGCGCGCCTTGCTGTACACCGCACCGAAGTCGCTACGCCCCCACTTTCCCCAACCGGGCCAGCGCCTGCGCCTGCCTAACTACCCCTGGCAGCGTGAACGCCACTGGCAGCCCACCACCAGCGAAAGCCTGCAAGCCCTGCAACGCCGCCGCGTCCACCCCCTGCTGGGCTGGGCCGTGCCCGATGCCCTGCTCACCTGGGAGAACGTGCTCGATGCCCACATCCTGCCCTGGCTGGCAGACCACCAAGTGGGTGGGGCCATCGTCTTCCCCGGTGCGGGCTATGCAGAAATGGCCCTGGCCGCTGCGCGCCAATGGCAGGGGGGCAGCGTCTGCACCCTGCAAGAGCTGGACATCATTGCCCCCTTGGTATTTGACGGTGAACATGCCCGCAGCCTGCGCCTGGTGCTGCAAGCGCGGGATGGCAGTTTTCAGATTTTCAGCCGTCAGCGCCTGAGCAGCGATGCCTGGACGCTACATGCCGCAGGCCGCCTGTTGCAATCCGTACAACGCCAACCCCAGGCGCAGATTGCCGCCTTGGCCGCTGATGAGCCCGCTGCACAAAGCCTAAGCCAAGCCGAACATTACCAGCTTGCCAGTCAGCTAGGGCTGGATTACGGCCCCATCTTCCAAGGCTTGCAGCAAGCCCAGGTCAAGGGCGAGCTGCTGCAAGCCAGCCTGCAACTGCCTGCCGCCCTGTCTGGCGCGGGCTATGTTTTGCATCCCGCTGTGCTGGACGTTTGCTTTCAAAGCCTGGTGGACTTTTTTGCCGAACCGATTCGCGCAGGCCAGGGCATTGCCCTGCTACCCGTCAAGATAGGACGGCTGGAAGTGCGCAATAGCAGCACCCCAGTGGCCTACTTCCGCGCCTGCCTGCGCAGGCGCAGCAGCCGCTCGGTGCTGGCAGATTTTGAGCTTTTCAGTGCAGAGCATCAACTACTGGCTATTGCCCAGGGCTGTCGCTTCCGTGCTGCCCATTTGAAGCAGCAGCAACAGCAAGGTGTGGAGCACTGGCATATCACCCCCTGGCTGCAACCCCATCCCGCAGCTCCAACGCCCGCTAATAGCTTGAGCGTGGCGGATTGGGCTGTTTGGCTGCCCACCAGCTTGGCAGATGCCCAGGCCCAGCGCCAGCGCTGGCATACCGAAACCCTGCCCTTGATGGAGGCGCTGGCCCTGTCCTTTGCCTACCAAGCCTGCCAACAGCAGCAAGAGCGCCAGGGTGATGGCTGGCAGCAAAGCCTGCAAGCCCAACCCTATGGCCGCTGGTTGCAGCAACTGCTGCACAGCCAAGAGCTGCTAGATACCAATGGGCAACTACTGCCCCAGGCAGAGCTGCCACCCGCTACCGCCCTGTGGCAAACCCTGTTGCGTGATGCGCCTGCCTGCCTGCCACAGCTGTCTTTGATAGGCAGTGCTGGTGTGGCCTTGGGCGAAGGCCTGTTGCAAACCTCCCCAGACGGGGCGCAAGAGAGCGCAAACCACGCCCTGCAACAACTACACCAGCAACTGGCGCATTCGCCTATTGCTGAATCCATCTACCACACCGACCCGGCTTATCTGGGCACACGCCGCATGCTGCAAGCCCTGCTGCAACGCTTGGCCCAAGAGCGCCCAGCCCAGCAGCGCCTGCGCATATTGGAGCTATCCGCTGGCCTGAGTGAGTTGCCCCACAGCCTGAGCCAAACACTGCCAGCCCAAAGCTATAGCTATGTGCTGGCCCATGCCGACGAAGACCGGGCTACCCGCCAAGCCGCCGATTTTCAGGAGTACAGCAGCATCCACCTGGCCAGCTACAGCCTGACTGATGCCAGCCTTAGCCCCTTGCGTCCTGCCACCTCGGCGGCAGATGCGCTGCCCACGCAGTACGACTGCATCATCGTGCAGCACAGCCTGCACCGCCTGACCAACCGCACCGCCGCTCTTGCGCAATGGCAGCAATTACTAGCCCCCGGTGGCCTACTGGTCGTGGCCGAGCGCCATGCCGACTGGTCTGCCGACTTGGTGCAAGGCCTAGCCCCCGACTGGTGGCAAACCCAGGCCGAGGGCGGCATAGGTTCCAGCCTGCTCCCCCCCGCTGCCTGGCAAGCCCTGCTGGCGGATGCCGGCTGGCAAGCCCCCACCGTGGTGGAAGAAGAAGCCGCCCAAGGCCTGGGCCAAGGCGCTTACCTGCTGCTGGCCCAAGCCCCTGCCAGCGAAGCCAGCCCAGCCGTCGAAGCCGCACAAGCCGCCCATTGGCTGCTGGTGGCAGATGCTGCATCCCACCCCCAAGCACAAGCCCTGCAACAAGCCTTGCAAGCCCAAGGCCACAGCGCCAGTTTGGAGATTGGTGAGGGCGATATTCCTCTTGCCCTTGGTACAAGCCCCGCCGCCCAGCACATCGTCTGGCTGCAAGGCTGGCAGGACGATGCCCAGGCGATGCTGGCCACCAGCAGCCGCCTGCTGCAATGTGTGCAGCACAGCGCCAGCGCCAATCCCGCGCCGCGCCTGTGGTTAATCACCCATAAAGGTTTACAGAGTGCCGCCCAATCCGCCCTGTGGGGACTGGGCCGGGTGGTGATGAACGAATGCCCGCAACTGCACACCTGCCTGATTGACTGGGCAGACGACTGGACAGGCGCAGACTGGCAACCCGCCCTGCTGCGCGAACTGCTGCAAGCCGATGGCAGTAATGAAATCCTCCTGAGCGCCCAGGGCCGCCATGTGCCCATGTTGCAGCCCCTCAAGCTGCAAGCCCCGCCTAGCGCGCAAACGACACACAACGAGCAGGCAGGCCGCTTCAAACTCGACTTTCTGGTGCCCGGCCAGTTGCGCAATCTGCAATGGCTGCCGCTGCCTCCTGCGCAGGAGCTGCCGCCTGATGCGGTGGAAGTGCGCACCCAGGCCACGGGGCTGAACTTTCGCGATGTCATGTACCTCATGGGCCTGCTGCCCGACGAGGCCGTAGAAAAAGGCTTTGCCGGTGCCAGCCTGGGGCTGGAGTTCTCAGGCATCGTTAGTCGCACAGGCAGCGCCGTCACCGATTTGCAGGTGGGCGATGCCGTGATGGGCTTTGGCTCCTCGTGCTTTGCCAGCCATATCGTCACCCGTGCCGATGCCGTGGCTCCTATGCCCGCTGGCTGGGCATTTGAAGCGGCTGCCACCGTGCCGACGGTGTTCCTGACGGTGTACTACGCCCTCAAACAACTGGCCGACCTGCAACCCGGCGAGCGCGTACTCATTCACGGCGCAGCCGGTGGCGTAGGCATTGCAGCCATCCAGCTCGCCCGCCACCTGGGGGCCGAAGTGTTTGCCACCGCTGGCAGCCCAGAAAAACGCCGCTTTGTGCAGCTACTAGGCGCAGACCATGTGCTGGACTCGCGCAGCCTGGAGTTTGCCGACGAAGTCCTGGCCCTTACCCAGGGCGAAGGGGTGGACGTGGTGCTCAACTCCCTGGCGGGAGAGGCCATGCGCCGCAGCATGGAAATCCTCAAGCCCTTTGGCCGCTTCCTGGAGCTGGGCAAGCGCGACTTTTTTGAAAACACCCCCATTGGCCTGCGCCCGCTGAAGGACAACATCAGCTACTTCGGCATTGATGCCGACCAGCTCCTCACAGGCCGCCCGCAGCTGGCCGCCCGCTTGTTTGCTGAGGTCATAGCGCTATTCCGCGCCGAGGTGCTCGCCCCCCTGCCCTACCGCAGCTTTGGCGCAGAGCAAGTGGTCGATGCCTTCCGCCTAATGCAGCAATCCCGCCATATCGGCAAGATTGTGCTTTCCCTGGGCGATAGCAGCACCGCGCCCTTTGTTGCTTCTACCCTCCCAGAGCACACTGCTTCAGGCTGTCAGCCAGCCTGCCAACTCAGCGGCGAACACACATGGCTGGTCACTGGTGGCCTGTCCGGCTTTGGTCAGGCCAGCGCCCGCTGGCTGGTGCAGCAAGGTGTGCGTCACCTGGCCCTGGTGGGCCGCCGTGGGGCAGACACCCCAGGGGCGGCACAATGGCTGCAAGAGCTGGCCGCCCAAGGCGTGCAAGCCCAAGCCTTTGCCTGCGATATAGGTGATGCCGCCGCCGTCCAGACCCTGGTGCAACAAAGCTTGCCCAGCACTGGCCTGCCAACCCTAACCGGTGTACTGCATGCTGCTGCCCAGTTTGACGACCAACTACTGCACAAGCTAGATACAGCCAGCCTGCAAAACGTGCTGCGCACCAAGCTGGTGGGTGCATGGAATCTGCACCAGGCCACCCTGGGCCTGCCGCTGACCCACTTTGTGCTGTATTCCTCAGTCACCACGGCCATTGGCAACCCGGGTCAGGCCAACTATGTGGCCGCCAATATGGGGCTGGAAGGCCTGGCCGCCCAGCGCCGCAGCATGGGCCTGCCTGCCACCTGCATGGGCTGGGGGCCAATTGCCGATGCGGGGTATCTGGTGCGCAATGAAGAGGTCAAAGATGCCCTGGCCCAGCGCCTGGGCAAGCCCCCCATCGCTGCACAAGAGGCCTTGGGCCAACTACCCAAAGTCTGGGCTGCAAAAGAGCAGCATGACGGCCATGTCATCACTGCCAACTTCGACTGGCCGGTACTGGCCCGCCTGCTGCCCAGCGCAGCCACTGGCGCACGCTTTGCCCAGCTCAACTGGCAGCACCGCGATGCCAGCAGCAGCCAGGATGACACCGACATCCACGCCCTGCTGCAAGGCAAAACCCCTGCCCAGGCCGCCACCCTGATACAAGACATGGTGGTACAGCAAGTGGCCAGCATTTTGTGCATAGCCCCAGAGCGCATCGCCCCCCAGGCCAGCCTGCACGATATGGGCATGGACTCCCTCATGGCCGTCGAACTGGCTCTGGGCCTGGAGCAGCGCTTTGGCATCCAACTGCCGGTGATGATGCTCAATGACTCGCCCAGCGTACTTAAAGTCAGCAACAAAATTGCTGACCAGCTACTGGGCAGCCAGGATGCAGACGAGGAAAACCAGCCAGCGGCAGTAGGGGATAATGCCGCCACCGAACAACTGGTCAGCAGCGTAGTAGCCCAGCACGGCGCAGGCCTGAGCGAGCAGGAAATTGCCGACCTCAGCGCCACAGCCGCAGAGCTGGCTGCCAGCGGCACCCGCTTCACCCCATGAGCCAATCCAACTTCAACAGCACCAGCAAAGCCCAACTCATAGGCCGCATCCTTGGCAAAAAAGCCCAGGCGGCGGCCTCGGGCTTGGGCGTAGCCGCCGCCAACTTAGGGCGCAGCGCTGGTATTACCACCTCCGTACCTGAAGCCTTTACCCGCTTTGACCGCCACCCCGGCTACGAAAAAATGCTGGTGCCCAAGGCAGCGGCTGAACGTTTTGGTTTAGCCAACCCCTTCTTTATCAGCCACGATGGACTGTCTGGCGCTACCGCCCAAATCGGCGGCAAAAGCTATATCAACTTCTCCAGCTACAACTATCTGGGTTTGAATGGCCACCCCCAGGTCAACCAGGCTGCCAAGGAGGCGATTGACCATTACGGCACCACCGTATCCGCCAGCCGCCTGGTAGCGGGCGAGCGCCCCATACAGCGCCAACTGGAGCAAGCCTTGGCCCAGGTCTATGGCGTGGAAGACTGCGTAGTCTTCGTCAGCGGCCACGCCACCAACGTCAGCACCATTGGCTACCTGTTCGGCCCCAAAGACTTGGTACTGCACGATGCGCTGGCGCATAACAGCATCATTGAGGGCATCAAACTCTCAGGTGCTACCCGCCGCCCCTTTGCCCATAACGACCATGCCCAGCTTGACCAGATACTGAGCGAAATACGCGGCCAGTTTGAGCGCGTGCTCATCGTTATCGAAGGCCACTACAGCATGGATGGCGATACCCCCCACCTGCCCGCCTTTATCGACATCAAACGCCGCCACCAGGCCTTCTTGATGGTGGACGAGGCCCATAGCCTGGGCATACTGGGCAGCACCGGTCTGGGCCTGCACCAGCATTACGGCGTAGCGGGCACAGATGTGGATATCTGGATGGGCACACTCAGCAAAACCCTGTCCGGCTGTGGCGGCTATATCGCCGGACAATCTGCCTTGGTAGAGCACTTGAAATACGCCGCCCCCGGCTTTGTCTATAGCGTGGGCATCGCCCCCAGCCTAGCCGCCGCCTCTGTGCAATGCCTGCAACTCATGCAGCAAGAGCCTGAGCGCGTGCAGCGGCTGCGCAGCATGACCCAATACTTTCTAAGCACCGCTAAAAAAGCCGGGCTAGATACCGGCCTGTCCGAAGGACATTGCATTGTGCCGGTCATTGTGGGCAGCTCATTAAAAGCGGCCCAACTCTCTAATGCCTTGTTTGAACAAGGCATTAACGTACAACCGATTATTCATCCCGCTGTGGAAGAAAAGGCCGCCCGCCTGCGCTTTTTCCTTAGCTGTGAACACACGCCAGAGCAGATTGACCGCAGCATTGCGGCCATTGCTGCTTTTTAAATTTTCATGCTGCTTAACAGTTTGATTGTCTTAACGATTGATTTTTTATAATGACCGCCCCAGACACTCCAATCTCCCACCCTTCCCGTAACGCCGGCAAGAGTAACCCTATAAGCAAAGCGTGGCAAAAATACCGTTTATTTTTACTGGTGGTTGTGATCCCCAGCTTATTGGCCGTTTTTTATTATGGAGCCATGGCGGCTGATATCTATATCAGTGAATCGCGCTTCATTATTCGCAGCCCTGATAGGCCGTCATCCTCTCCCCTAGGCTCTTTACTTAGCGGCACGGGCTTCAATCGTGCGCAGGATGACAGCTATACCGTGCAGGATTACATCGCCTCGCGTGATGCCATGCGCATGCTGGACGAGAAGTTCAACCTGCGTGAAGTCTATGCAAAAGGCGACAGCATTGCCCGCTTCCCCGGCTGGTTTCATATGGGGGATGATTATGAAATCATGCACGAATACTACCAAAAACGCGTAGAGATGAAGCTGGACAGCCTGTCCTCCATCGGCATACTCAGCGTGCGTGCTTTTGATGCGCAAGATGCTGTTGCCATGAATACCGCCCTGCTTGAGCGGGCGGAAGAGCTGGTCAACCGCCTCAACGACCGCGCCCGTAATGACCTTATTCAGTTTGCCACCCAAGAGGTACAGCAGGCCGAAGAAAAAGCCAAACAAGCCGCCCTGCGCATGGCGGACTATCGCAATAAACAAGGGGTTATCAACCCCGAGCAGCAAACCGCTATTCCCATGCAGCAGGTAGCGCGTTTACAAGACGAAATTATTCAAAGTAAAGCCCTGCTAATGCAGCTGCAAAGCACGGCAGCAGCCAACCCACAAATACCCCTGATTCAAAACCGCATCAAACTGCTGGAAAAAGAAGTCGAAAAAGAAAACCGCAAAATTACCGGTAATGCCAGCTCTTTGGCCACCAAGGCAGCAGAGTTCCAGCGCCTAGCCCTTGAAAAAGAATTTGCCGACCGCCAGTTTGCCAGCGCACTGGCATCGTTGGACATGGCCCGCAGCGAAGCCCAGCGCCAACAGCTCTACCTGGAGCGCATCGCCCAGCCCAACCTACCTGATGCACCGCTAGAGCCACGCCGCCTGAAGGCCATGATTACCGTGCTGGTGCTTAGCCTGATTTTGTGGGGCGTTCTCTCGATGATGATTGCCGGCATCAAAGAACATATTGATTAAAGGGTAGTTGCTGCTATGCCACCCATTACAGTTATCCCCGGGAGCAAGCCACAGCGCCAGCCCAAAGAGACTCCCTTTCTGCGCTCTTTGGCTATTCAGTGCCGCGTCATCAACGCCTTGTTCCTGCGCGAAGTTATTACCCGCTACGGCAGAAGTGGTGTCGGCGTACTCTGGCTTATCCTAGAGCCCATGATATTCAC